>CAYZNA010000083.1:1732-11285 GCA_964478665.1 uncultured Anaerolineales bacterium | reverse complement strand
TGGTCTGGCGGCGGCGAGACCTCACAGGTCTCAAAGACCTGTGAGGTCTGGTCCGAACGATAGGTTGAAGGTGCGGGTGAGGAACACGGCCATTTGCGCGCGCGTGACGCTGCTCTCCGGGCAGTAGTAGGGGAGGCCCGGTGGGTCGCCCGTGCCCGGCGCGCAGCCAGAGGTGATGCCCTCGGCGGCCAGTTGCTCGATCCACGCCGCGGCCCAGTAATTGATGGGTACATCGCTGAACATGGTCCCGGTGGCAGCCGGCGGGGCGTAACCGCTGCCGTGCTCGGCGCGCAGCAAGAAGATGGACATCTGCGCCCGCGTGACGCTGCTCTCCGGGCAGTAGTAGGGGAGGCCCGGTGGGTCGCCCGTGCCCGGCGCGCAGCCGGAGGTGATGCCCTCGCGGGCCAGTTGCTCGATCCACGCCGCAGCCCAGTAGTTGATGGGCACGTCGCTGAACACGAGGCCGGTGGCGGGAGGCGGCTGGTAGTCGGCGCCGTGGGTGCCGCGCAGCAGGAAGATCGCCATTTGCGCGCGGTTGACGTTGTCTTCCGGGCAATAGAGCGGCGGCGATCCCGAACAGCCGGAGGTAATGCCGCTGCCGGCGAGGGCCTCGACCCACTGATAGGCCCAGTAGGCGGTGGAAACGTCCAAGAAGGTGGTGGCCGGGGAGGTGACGAAGTTGCCGGTGATGGTTTTGTCCGCCGACATGGTCACGGTCAGCGGGTTGGCGCCCCCGGAGGCATCGCCGGACCAGTGGTCAAAGGCGTAGCCGGCGGCAGGAACGGCGGAAAGTTGCACTACCGTGCCCGAGGCGTACTGGCTCCCGCCGCAGTTGGGGGCCGGGGAGGGGGTGAGGGCGCCGCCCATGGTGGGGAAGACGGCGGTGGTCAGGGTGAAACAGGCGCCGGTCAGGGCAGTGGCGGAAAAGGCCGAGTCGCCGCCCTGATTCATTGCCTTAACCCGGTAGCAGTAGGTCCCATTGGGCAGCCCAACCCCGTAGTCGTTGTCGGAATAGGCAGTTGTGCCGGCGGGCAGGGTGGCGGCGGCCTTGAAGGTGGCGGCGCAACTGCCGCTGGCGCGCTGCACTTCGAAGGCCAGCTCATTCCCGGAGTTGTCGCTCCAGTGGAGGGTGGCCGTGCCGGCGCTAAAGCTGGCGCTGAGGCTGGAGGGTGCGGCCGGCGGGCTGCCGCCCAGAGGGTAGAGGAAGGCGGCGGCGTTGGAATCGTCGGCGAGGATGGTCTTGCGCACGCCGGCGGCGATGGCCGGGCACATCAGCGGGGTATTGGCGGTGCCGTCGCAGGCCTGATCGCTGTGACCGATGCCAATGCCGTGCCCCAACTCGTGTTCGGCGACCGAGCGCAGGTCAATCTTCCCGGCCTCGGCAGTGATGGTCCACACGCGGCTGGAGTTATCGAACTCGGTGTCCGAATCGATGCGCTGCCCGCCGGAGGTGGCGCACCAGTTCACGCCGAGGGTGCTGCCGGTCAGGTTGGACCACACGATGTCGTTGTTGCGGTCAAAATGGTCCTGCCCGTTGCGAGTGGTAGTCCCGGCCATGCGCAGCACTATCCACGAATTGCCGAGGGCCTGCCACGCGCTGAGCGAGTCGTACATCAGGCTGACGAAGGCGGCGCCGGTGGGCGCGCCCGAGCCGGGGTTGGCCGGGTTGGCGTTGTGCGCGATGGGCAGCGTGTTGTTGGTGGTATCCCAGGCGTCACAAAAGATGGTGAACTCAGGGCTTGCCAGCCCCGGGGAGGTCCCGATCTGCACCGGGGAGGCCAGCGCGGCGCTGATGGCGGCCTCCAGCCCGGAGGTCGGCACGGCCAGCCCGCTCTCGGCCTGATAGGCCACGTCGCCAGACAGGCTGTATTTGCCCTGCCACAGTCCGGCCAGGGCAAAGCGGGAACCATCCAGAAAGAGCAGCACGCGCTCGCCGGCGCGGAAGTTGGGCACGCCGCCGGCCAGCAGCGCATATTGGCCCACCTCCCCACCGGGCAGGGTGATCACTTCGACAGCCCCGGCGGCGCCTTTGAGCGCGCGCTCAACGCGCAGGGTGACGGCGGTGTTGATGGTGGCGCGGTTGGCGGTGAAGGCTGAACGGCTGGCGGTGACGGTGCCGACGAGGATGCGTTCGGCCTCGGTGGTCAGCTCGGCCACGCTACGGGCCTCCACCAGCGCCCCGTCGTAGGCCGGCACCACGCCCGAGGTCGCCGCCAGGATGCGCGTCTTCAGCTCGCTCAGCGGCACCCGGCGGTTGGCCTGCGGCTGCACGGCCTCTTCGCCCTCGATGTGGTACACGCCCTGCCAGCCACCCACGATCTCGGTGTTGGGGCCGCCGTCCCCGCCCAGAAAGAGCAGCACGCGCTCGCCGGCGGTGAAGGTTGGCGCGCCTTCCGCCGTAAGGGTTTGCCCGTCCACCGCGCCGCCGGCCACGGTCAGGCCGATGAGCTGCGGTCCGGCGACGTCTCCCTTGAGCACCTCGTCGGTGAAGAGCAGCACGCTGGTCTCGATGGCGGTGCGGCCGACGTTCCAGGCGGAGTCCACAATTTCCACCTGAGCGAACAGGATGAGGTCGGCCCGGGCAGCCAGCTCCTCCACACTCTGCTCCACCACCATCCCGGCGGAGGAGAGCGCCGGGGCGGCGGGCGAAGCAGTCGGGGCCGGGGGGGAGGTGGGGGCCGGCGTGGGGGCCGGGGTGGGGGCCGCGGCGCAGGCGGCCAGCAGCAGGAGGGCGCCCAGGTAAAAGGTGCGCTTGAGGGTTGACATCATAACTCCTCCCGGTGGTCAGTGCGAATAGCCGTAACGATCCAGAAAGTCACCCAGAATCTCCGCAGCGTAAGCCCGGTCCTCCGGTGAGAGTTCACGGCGCCAGCGCTCGACAGAGGTATCAAGAAAGTCCCTGGTTGGTGAGCAGCACTGCGGGGTGGGCGTTGAGAATGCGGGCCAGCAGCGTGGTTCCCGAGCGGGCAGCGCCAATGGCGAATAACGGACGCGCTGCGCTGCTCCCGACCTGCGGGTCCCTGCCTCGCTTTAGCCCGGGCCGATGCAACCACCTCATCCGTCGCTCCTTGCTCAGCAATCGTAAAAGAATAAGTTCCGTCAAGACCCTGAGGGTCTTCGAGACCCTCAGGGTCTGAAACCCTCAGTCTTGATTCGCGGCCTGCGGCGGGAGCGCCCGACGGATCATCTCCGCCAGTTCTCTGTGGGTCAGGGGAGCTTCTGGCTCGTAGTGCTGGTCGGCGTCAATGATGCCGTCGGCCAGCAGTTGTTTGATCCACGCTGCGGCCCAGTGGCCGGCGATGAAAATGGGGACGTTGCCGTCCGCCGGGGGCGGCTTGTACAGCGAACCGTACTTCACCCGCAGCAAGAACACCGCCATCTGAGCGCGGGTGGCCGGGTCGTCCGGGCAGTAGTAGGGGCGACCCGCCGGGTCGCCCGTACCAGGGGCACCACCGCCGGGGGCGCCCGTACCAGGGGCACCACCGCCGGGGGCGCCCGTAGCGGGGCGGCAACCGCCGGTGTAGCCCTCTGCCACCAGTTGTTCGATCCACGCTGCTGCCCAGTGGCGTGGCGGCACGTCGGCGAAGAAGCCGCTGGCAGCCGGCGGCGCATATCCCTTGCCGCGCATGGTCTGGGCCAGCACAGCCGCCGCCGCCGCGCGGGTGACGATGGCTGCGGCCTGCTGCTCCTGCATCTCCTCCGGGTGGAAGGCAAAACGGCTGTTGATTTGCCCCCGGTATTGCTCCACTACCTGCGCGGTGGGGCCACCGGCCACCACCCGTCCGTGGTCCAGCCAGATCACCCGCTGGCACATGGCCTCCACCGAGGCCAGGTCGTGCGAAACCAGCAGGATGGTGGTGCCGCGCTCGCGGAAGTCGTTGATGCGCTGGGCGGCCTTGCGGTGGAACTCGGCGTCGCCCACGCCCAGAATCTCGTCCACAATCAGCACTTCCGGCTGCACGTCGGTGGCAATGGCAAAGCCCAGGCGGGCCACCATACCGCTGGAATAGGTGCGCAGCGGGGCATCAATGAACTCGCGCAGCCCGGCAAAGTCCACAATGCGGTCAAAGCGGGCGCTGATGTTCTGGCGATTGAAGCCCAGCAGCGCGCCGTTGAGGTAGACGTTCTCACGGCCAGACAGCTCAGCGTCGAAGCCGGCGCCCAGTTCCAGCAGCGGGGCAATGCGCCCGTGCAGGCGGACCCGCCCCTCGGTGGGGTGCAGCACACGCGCCACCACCTTCAGCAGGGTGCTCTTGCCGGCGCCATTTGGCCCGATCAGGCCAACCACCTCGCCTTGCTGCACACCCAGACTGACCTCGTGCAGCGCCCAGAAATCATTGTACACCATCCGGCGGCGCAGGCGGCGGATGGCATACTCTTTTATGGAAGGGATTCTCTCTTGCGGCAGGCGGTAGCGCACCGAGACCCCCTCCAGCAGGATGACCGGATCGGCGCCGCCCGCGCCGTCCCCTGGCTGCATCTCCGGTCTATATTCGGTACCCAAACTCTTCCGCCTTTCTGGTAAACACCCACCAACCCACCAGCAAAGCCACCAACGCGGAGGCAGCCGCTGCCAGCAGAGTATGCGGCCCGGGGATCGCGCCGGCGTAGATCGGCGCGCGGAACAATTCCAGCAGGTGATACAGAGGGTTCAGATTGAGATACCACGCAACCTTCGCCGGGAGGATCTCCTTCGGATAGATGATGGGGGTAACGTAAAACCAGATCGAGAGGAACACCTGATACATATCCACCACGTCCGAAAAATAGGCGGCCATGGTGGACATGAACAGTGCTACCCCCAACGCGAACATTGCCAGCAGCAAGATGGAAACTGGCAGAAACAGCAAGACCGGCCTGAACGGGTGGCGCAGAACCAGCATGATCAGCGCCAGCGGAACTAGCGAGAGCAGCAGGTTGACCAGCGCCGTGCCGATGGCAGAGACCGAGAATATGGTGCGCGGGATGTAGATGCGCTTGAGCAACTGTCCGCCCCACACCAGCGAACTCATGGCAGACATAGTGGCCTGAGAAAAGAATGCCCAGAACAGCAGACCGGACAACAGGTAAATTGAGTAGTTCTTCAATTGAAACCGAAACAGGCTGGAGAAGGCCACGGTGAGCACCGCCATGGTCAGCAGCGGGTTCAGCAAGGTCCACACCACGCCCAGCACCGAGCGCTTGTAGCGGGTGGTGATGTTGCGGACGACCATCAGCCGCAGCAAGTCGCGGTAGCGCAGCAACTCCAGCAGTTCGGCCAGCACCGGAGCCGGGCGGTTGGCCGAGTCGTACACGAGTGACTCACTCATCGGGTGTTCCGCTGCCGCGTAGCAGCGCCTCAACCGTGCGTTTGGCGGCGTGTCCATCCCCGTAGGGGTTGATGGCGCGGGCCATCTGCGCGTGTGCGGCGGTATCGTCCAGCAGGCGGCTAGCCTCGCGCACGATCACGGCCCGGTCGGGACCAGCCAGCCTGGCAGTGCCGGCCTGAATAGCCTCCGGGCGCTCGGTAGTGTTGCGCATCACCAGCACCGGGACGCCCAGGCTGGGGGCCTCCTCCTGCACCCCGCCGGAGTCGGTCAGGGCCAGGGTGCAGCGCTTGAGCAACTGGGCCAGCGGCAGGTATTCCAGCGGTTCCAGCAGGCTGATGTTGGGTGTCGCCCCCAGCAGGCGGTGGACTGGCTCGCGCACATTGGGGTTGGGATGGACGGGATACACAAAATGCACATCGCCGGCGTAGCGTTCGGCCAGTTCGCGCAGGGCGGCGCAGATAGCCTCCAGCGGCGCGCCGAAGTTTTCCCGGCGGTGGGCGGTGACCAGAATCAGGCGGCGGTCGCCGGGCAGCCCGGCCAGCGGGCCGCCGCTGGCGCGCCAGTCGTACTCGCGCCCGGCCACGTCCAGCAGGGCATCAATCACGGTGTTGCCGGTGACCACGATCTTCGCCCCGTCCACGCCCTCGCGCAGCAGGTTGCCGCGCGCCCACTCGGTGGGGGCAAAGTACAGGTCGGTCACCGCGTCGGCCACCTTGCGGTTGATCTCCTCCGGGAAGGGCTGGTACTTGTCCCACGTGCGCAGCCCGGCCTCCACGTGCCCGATCGAGATGCGGTGGTGGAAGGCCAGCAGGGCGGTAGCCATTACGGTGGTGGTGTCGCCCTGCACCAGCACCCAGTCCGGCCGCTCGTACAGCAGCACCGGCTCCAGCCGCTCCAGCACGTCGCGGATCACCTGGGTAGGCGATTGATTCTCGCGCATCACGTCCAGATCGTAGTCGGGGGTGATGTCAAACAGCTCCAGCACCTGATCCAGCATGTCCCGGTGCTGGGCGGTGATGCACACCAGTGGCAGGATGGCCGCTGGATGTTTGCGAAGTTCACGCACCACCGGGGCCATTTTGATGGCCTCCGGGCGGGTGCCAAAGACCGAAAGTACTTTTATCATGATCCTCAGGGAAGTGGAAGCTGAAAGGTACGCACCAGAAATACGGCCATCTGGGCGCGGGTGACGGGGGTCTCGGGGCAATACAGGCCGGGGCCGCACCCGCCGGTAATGCCCTCGCGGGCCAGTTGCTCGATCCACGCCGCGGCCCAGTGGCCGGCAGGCACGTCGCTGAACATGGCGCCGGTGGCGGGCGGCGGGGTGTAGCTGCTGCTGTGCTCGGCCCGCAGCAGAAAGACGGACATCTGGGCGCGGGTGACGTTGCCCTCCGGGCAGTAGTAGGGGAGACCCGGTGGGTCTCCCGTGCCCGGCGCACAGCCCCCGGTGATGCCCTCACGGGCCAGTTGCTCGATCCACGCCGCGGCCCAGTAGTTGGCGGCCACGTCCGCGAACATGGCGCCGGTGGCCGCCGGCGGGGAGTAACCGGCGGCGCCGTGGGTACCGCGCAGCAGGAAGACCGCCATTTGCGCGCGGTTGACGCTGCTCTCCGGGCAGTAGTAGGGGAGACCCGGTGGGTCTCCCGCGCCCGGCGCGCAACCGCCGGTGATCCCGGCGGCGTACAGCGATTCGATGTAGGCATAGGCCCAATAGTCCAGCGGCACATCGGCGAAGGTGGGAACCGGCGCGGCGGAAGCCAGCACCGTGGCCGGGTCGCCAAAGAGCACAAAGCTATCCATCAAGTCCAGGCTGGCGCCGGTGGCATACAGGGCCAGTTTGCCGGCGTCGGCGGCCGGCCCCAGGCGGGTCACGCCGCCAGCGAACACAGCGTCGAGGAACCCGCCGGCCAGCGCGTCATGGCCGGTGGCCACGCTGGCGCCGGATGCTGCCCAACCGGCCACTGCGCCGCCGGCCGGGGCGCCGCGCAGCCACGTTTCCGCCAGAGTGTCGGCGCCGGGCCAGGCGAACTGGCCGGTGTAGCAGGTCTGCTCGATCACCACCGGCAGGCGGTCGCCGTTGGCCAGCGCGGCCACGCCGGCGGCATCCAGCAGGTTTTCGTTGGCCCATTGGGTGCGGGCGCCGTGGCCGAGGTAGTTGGCGATCAGGCTACCGGCGTTCAGGCCGGCCCGGATCTGGGTTTGCACTTCCGCTACGGTGTTGTAATAGGGCGGATGGCTGGGCTGCGAGGGGTCGTAATATACGCGGTCGGAGAGGTAGTCCGGCGGGAGGTAGGCAGCGATCTGCGCCTCGGCAAGCCCGGGAAAGTCTCCGGCGCCGTCGGCTGTGCCGTCGGCTTTGCGGTAGTTGTCGGCATAAAAGGCCACTCGCTGGCGCCAGTCGCCGGCCGGCGGCGCGCTCTGGTAGGCCACCAGCTTCGCCACTATCGCCTGGGCCTCGGTCAGGTCACGGGCGGGCAGGCGGCCAATGGCCATATCCGGCAGACGGTCTTTGTCCGGCAAGCCGAGCGGGGTGAGCATGACGTAGCGGTTATCTGCGGCCACTTCGCCCAACAGCGGGTCGTTGGCATTGACCATATAGGGCGGCACAAAGTTGATCTCGCTGGCGGCGGATTGGTTATCGTCGCCGAGGTTGTTGCCCTGATAGTCCCGGTAGTTGAAGTTCCCATCGCCCAGCAACAGCACGTAGGCCGGGGCGGGCGGCTCCCAGTTGGCGTAGGCGTATTCCAGAAAGCGCTGGATGGCGGCCGGCTCGAAAACGCCGTCGCTGAATTCGTCGTAGATGTCCGAGACCCTGACCACCATCGTCCGCAGGCCGTCGCTCTGGCGCAGGCCGGCCAATGGAGTGAGCGCGGGGAGGAAGTCGTCGTAGGCGATGAAAATCTCATCCGCGCTGTTGGCGGTGTCCCGCAGGTCGGAGGCGGAGGTGTCCGGCTCGATGGCAGTGGGGGTCAGGGCGGCGCCCCCCGCGAAGGCAAAGTATCCCCGTCCGGCCAGGCTGTCCTCGAAGTGCAGGCTGTACGGTCCCCCGCCGGCAACCGCCCCCCCGGTCAGGCGCACCGGGGCGAGCGGGTCGGTCACGTCGTACAGCGCAATGTCGGGGGCGGTGAAGCCGGTGACCTCCAGCGGGGCGGGTTCAGGGAGGTCGGGCTGGAAGGCCAGGCGGCCGGCATCAGCAGCCAGGGCGCGGCGGTAGCCGATCTCAAACCAGTCGAAGAAGCTGGCGTCGGCGGTCACGCCGGGGTCCAGCGGCAGGTTGGTGACGGCGAGGGTGTTGGCGCCGGGCTGGAGCAGGTTCTGCGGGAAGCTGACTACAGCGGAGTGATAGATGTCACCCAGCAACACCTGATCGAAGACCAGTACGCCGTTGAGCGTGACGCGCGGGTGGTGCACCTGGCTCAGCGTGTCCGGGCAATCGAAGCAGGAGGCGCCGTGCAGCGCCAGTTGCAGGGTGGCGCTGATCCCCGGCGCGGCATCGAGTTCCGGCAGGGTGAACTGGGTGGTGAGGGTGACGTAGAAGAAGGGGCGCGGGATCTCCAGGTTGTATAGCACGCCCCAATACCACGGGTCGCCCTGTGGCGGAGCGTGGTAGTCGGTGATGTAGTAGTGGTTCTCTTCGATGCGCGCCGTGTCGGGGAAGGAGACCGCGGCGGGCGGTCCGCTGGGAGTCACGTCGCGGGCCGTCACGCGCTGGCCTTGTGCGCCGCCGTAGGCCAGCCAGTACACATTGGTGCCGGTGAAGCGGTTGCTCAGTTGCTGGCCGTAGAACTCCAGATAGTCGTCGTCAGCCAACCCGTCGGGGGAGGCATAGCTGAGATTGGTGGGGACTTCAACGCCCCCTTTGAGCACTTTCAGCGTGCGGGGATCGGTCTCCGCCGGAACCCCGGCGGCTTTGAGCGCCACGCCGGTGAGGCGATAGATGCCGCTGGCGCCGCCGAAGGTCAGGCGATGGGAGCCGGAAGCGCGCCGGGGCGCGCCTCCCCCCACCCCCGACCCGGTCTCCGATGGCAGACGGGCGGGCGGCTGGCGCCACGCGCGCGCTGCGGCGTAGTTGAGCAACTGCGTGGCGAGGACCGGCTCGAAGTTGCCCTCGTCCACCCACTCCCCGGCCGGGGCTGCGCCGGGCGCGGGGATGAAGCGCACCTCCACCCGCAGCCGGGTGACGCGGACCAGCGCTCGGCCCGCCGGGCGGTATTGCAGCGGGAAGAGGGAAAGCTGCACCACGC
>CAYZNA010000083.1:1298-1722 GCA_964478665.1 uncultured Anaerolineales bacterium | reverse complement strand
CTGCGAATCTGGCCGGCCTCCCCCGGCGCCACCGGGGAGGCGGGGAAGGGGTCCGGGGAGGCGTACCGGTCGGGGTCCGGGGAAAATGCCTCCCCGGCCGGCAGCGGGGGGGTAAACGGGCCGGCGGAGCGGGCGCGGGGAGTCGGGACGGGGAGCAGATCAAAGCTGCCGGGCAGGGTTTCGGTTTCCAGCGCGGTAACCGTCAGGCTAACCCGGGCGCCGGGCGGCGTCCCCAGCAGCACTCCGCGCAGCGGCAGTTGTGGCGCGCCCGGCGGTTCGGTCGTCAGGACGGCGCCGGGGACGCGCAGCAGGTCAAAGGCCCGGCCGGCCACGGCGCGGCTTTCGCGGGTGGGCGCAGGCGGGCGGTCTTCCAGCCCCCCGCCAGCCCGCTTGGCGCGCAGCAAGCGCAGGCCAGCGCCGGCGG
>CAYZNA010000083.1:0-1288 GCA_964478665.1 uncultured Anaerolineales bacterium | reverse complement strand
AGGCAGATGCCAGCGACAACGCCAGCAGGACCAGCGTGGATCTGCGCCAGAGACGAAAGTGGGGCATGAGGAAACAAATCGGCGCGGTCGATGCGGCTGCCGGCCAGGGAGACAATCACCTATCAGCGGAGAGTAAACAGCTCAGTGCGCGAGGTCTGCTTGAGCAAGAGCAGCCTGAAACTCATCCAACGCAGTGACGTCCAGTGCGGTTTCCAGCAGCGGTTCGAGCTGTTCGGCACTCAGGCGTCGCAGCTTCTCCAGCAGGCTGAGGGGCAGCGGCCCGAACCGCCGGGTGAGAATCCGCCGCAGATTGGTCAGATGCGCTCGGTGTTCACCCTGTTGAAGGCCCTGTTGAAGGCCCTGTTGAAGGCCCTGCTGGAGGCCCTGTTGCAGGCCCTGCTGCAGACCCTGTTGCAGGCCCTGCTGAATGCCCGTGTGCAGGCCCTCATCCAGTTTCTCCTGCAGCCAATCCTCGATGAAACTCGCTTCACGCAGCATCTCAACCTCCTCTTTGAAAAAGCGCCACAGAAACTCCCGGTCAAAGTAACGCGATCCAATTGTAACAGCACAGGCCAGCAGGTCGGCCCGTTTGCGCGGGTCGTTCTCCTGCAAGATTAGCGCGCGCTCGCGGGCCAGGGTGGCCTCGTCCGGGCGGTCGCGTTGCAGCGCGACCAGCAGCGGCGCCAGTTCCGGCCACTCTCCGGCTGCAATCCGGTCGGCGTATTCCCACAGCCGGATCACCGGGTACTCGAAGCGGTTGACGACCGCATCCGCCAGTCGCACCTCGTAGGCCGTGGGCAGCGGGCGGTCGCGCGGGGTCAGGTAAAACACCAGCGTGAGCACTGGTAAGCCGGCTTGCCGCGTGAGCAGGGCGGAGTACACGAACAGCCGGCGCGGCATGTCGCTCTCGTGGCGGGCCTGGAACTCGAGGTGCACCAGATACTCGGCTTCACCCAGCCGCACCCGGTGAGCAAAGTCCAGTCGCTCTTCCGGCAGGGCCAGCTCGATGTTCTCCGGGGTGCCGAGCAGTTGCAGGGGCAGGCCGGGGAAGGCCAGTTCCAGCAGGCGTTCAGGGTAGTTGCGCGCAAGTATCTTGAGCACGCGGTCAAAGATGTTAGGGGGAATTGGCATATCTGCATCCTGTGAGCCGCTGACAGGTAGAGTGTAGCACATTTTTCGCGGTCCGTTCCTTCCGTAGCCGGGGCATCCCCATGCCCCGGCCCCATGCCCCGGCCCACGGGGCGACCAGAGACGGTCGCCCCTACGTCGTCGTGTCACGTAGGGGCGG
>CAYZNA010000082.1:2130-11482 GCA_964478665.1 uncultured Anaerolineales bacterium | reverse complement strand
TAGACAGCGTACAACGCGCCGATGGAGAGGAAGGCCGCGAGGAGCAGCGGCAGGCCGAAGTTCGGCCTCCCCGGCTTCGGCGGGCGGTCCATCACGCCGGCTTTGGCCCCAGCCGCGCCAGTTCCGCGTCCACAATGGACGGGTCCAGCTTCTTGAACAGCGGCGCGGGCGGGCGCAGGGGCTGGCCGGGCGGCAGTTCCGAGGGCGCCCAGCGGCCCACAGCCCCCTCGCCATCGTGCACCACCGCCTCGTGGGCGCCAGTGGACTCGGCAAAGCGGCGCAGGGCCGGCCGGCCCATCAGCCGGCCGTTGTAGCCCAGGTACCGGTGCAGCGCCTCGGAAGTGAACGGCAGGAAGGGCGCCAGCAGGGTCTTGAGCGAGTCAATCGCCCGCAGTGCGGTGTACACGCTCTTCGCTGCCTGCTCCCGCTCCTGTTTGATCTCGAACCACGGGGCCTGGGTGTCGAGGTATTTGTTGGCCTGCTGGGCCAGCGCCATGGCCTCCCCCAGGGCCGCGCGCAACTTGACCTGGGCGATCAGCCCGCCCACGGTCTCAAAGCCGGCCTCCATCCTGGCCAGCAATTCACGATCGGCCGGGCGCAGTTCGCCCGGATCCGGCACGCGACCATCCCACTGCTTGTAGGCAAAGGTGAGCACCCGGTTGACCAGATTGCCCCAGGTGGCCACCAGCTCGTTGTTGTTGCGGGCCAGAAAATCGCTCCACGCCCAGTCGGTGTCCTTGCTCTCCGGCATGTTGACCGTGAGGTAGTAGCGCAGCGGGTCGGGATCGTAGCGGAAGAGGAAGTCGCGCCCCCACACGCCCCAGTTGCGGCTGCCGGAGATCTTGGCCCCCTCCATGTTCATAAACTCGTTAGCCGGCACGTCGTAGGGCAGGTTGAGGGATAGGCCGTTCGAGTTCTGGAAACCGGGCAGGTCCGGCCCGACTCCGATCAGTTGCGCCGGCCAGATGATGGCATGGAAGGGGATGTTGTCTTTGCCGATGAAGTAATAGCTGCGGGCCTGCGAATCGTACCACCACTCCTGCCAGGCGCGGGGCGCGCCGCTGTTCTTTGCCCACTCAATCGAGGCCGAAAGGTAGCCGATCACCGCCTCGAACCACACGTACAGGCACTTGCCCTCCCAGCCCTCCACCGGCACGGGAATGCCCCAGTCGAGATCGCGGGTGATGGCCCGCCCGCGCAGCCCCTCCTCGTCTACCGTGTGCAGGGAGGGGCGCAGCACGTTGGCGCGCCAGTGCTCTTTGTCGCTGTTGAGGTAGTGGCTGACCTGCGGCCCGAGCCTCGCCAGATCGAGGAAAAAGTGCTCGGTCTCGCGCAGCTCGGGGGTGGCGCCGTCGTTCTTGGAGCGCGGGTTGATGAGCAGGTTGGCGTCCAGCAGATTGCCGCAGCCGTCGCACTGGTCGCCGCGCGCGTTGGGGTAATGGCACAGGTAGCACTCCCCTTCCACGTAACGATCGGGCAAGAAACGGTTCTCGGTGGGCGAGTACCACTGCTGATGCCGTTCGGTGTACAGGCAGCCGTTCTGCAGCAGGGCCAGAAACATAGCCTGCGAGACCTCGAAGTGGTTTTCGGTGTGGGTGCTGGTGTACAGGTCATAGGCGATGCCCAGGTCCACAAACAGCTTGAGGAAGTCGGCGTGATAGGCCTCGTAAACCTCCAGCGGGGTCTTGCCCTCGGCGTCGGCGCGCACCGTGACCGGGGTGCCGTGCGAGTCGGTGCCGGAGACCATCAGCACCCGGTTCCCGGCCAGGCGATGGTAGCGGGCGAAGATGTCCGCCGGCAGGTGCGAGCCGGTGATGTTGCCGACGTGGATTTGCGCGTTGGCGTAGGGCCAGGCGACGCTGACGAGGATGTTTTCTGGCATGGGCGTAGTCTCCAAATGATAAGAGAGATAAACAAAAACCGCCAGTCAGGGCTGGCGGTTGGACTGCCGGTTGGCCGGGCGCCGGCGCGCGCTACCCGTCCAACGCGGAGGGAAGGCCCTGGCCCCCACTCCGCCCCGGCAGGCGGCGCATGGACATCGAGCGAACGGACGCGGTGGGGAACATGGGGGTATTGTACCAGAGAAGTCAGGCGGCGGGCACGGCGAGGTGTTCGCGCGCATATTCGGCCAGCCAGCGGCGCACCAGCACCGGCAGCGGCACGTTGCTTTTTGCCGCCTGTGCCTCCAGCACCTCCAACAGTGGCTCAGAGACCTCCACTGGAATCACGACATGCGCCGGGCGCGGTCTCACGAATTCAATGTCGGTCACGTCTTCAAACTCGTCCCAGTATTCGCCGAGATCGTGAGTCTCAAAGAACTCGTCGAATTCCTCCGCCGTTTTGAAGGTTGGTAACTCTTTTTTGCTCATTGCTTCACTCGTGCCGCTGGTAGAAGCGGCGTTCTGCATCATTCATATCGCGAGCGCTGACCACGGCGAATTTCGTCCGTGAACGTGGAGCCAGCGACACGGCCAGATAACGACCGGCATTCGTCCGCCCAAACGCCACGTAACGCCCCGGCACTTTGTCGCTGCGCCGGGTCAGCACCGGGTCTTCGTCGCTCCAGAGCACCTCGTACACTTCCCGCTCGGCCACCCCATGCTTGCGCTCGAGTTTTTCCAATACAGCATCGCTGATCTCGATGGACTCGATGTGCACGATGCGATTGTACCACAGGCGTAGAGTAGCCCCGGCCCCCGCTCCGTCCCGGCAGGCGACTCTGGATTCTGGCCCTTGACATAGAACAAAAATTCTAATAGAATATGGATCAGAACTTTTGTTCTACGAAAGGGGGTACCATGCCCACACCCAGCGAAGTCCAACAGAAGCTTTTCCATTTCATCAGCCGCACCATCCATCGGGAGCAGCGCCCGCCCTCGTACGAGGAGATGCGCCGGGCGGTCGGATTGAGCAGTCGCTCACACGTCATGTATCACCTGCGGGCGCTGGAGGAACTTGGCTATCTGGAGAAGAGGCCCGGCTCCGCGCGCGGCATCCGCCTGCTGGTGGATGCGCCCGGCGATCCCCGGCTGGTGAGCATTCCGCTCCGCGGCGCTATCGTGGCCGGCATGCCTGTGTTCTCGGACGAGATACAGGAGGCCATCCAGCTTACCCGCGACATTGTCCCGAACATTGGACCGCTGTACGCGCTGCGCGTGTCCGGCGATTCGATGAAGGACGCCCAGGTGCACGATGGCGATATTGTAGTGCTGCATTCACTGCCTTCGCAGCAGTCGGCGCGCGATGGCGACATGGTGGCCGTGCGCCTGACCGACCGCGACGAGTATACCCTGAAGCATTTCTATCACGAGCACGACCGGGTCCGCCTGCGCCCGGCCAACCCGCACTACCCCGATATTCTGGTCCACCCCGCAGCCGTCGAGATTCAGGGGCGGGTGGTGACCGTGATCCGGCAGTATCACTGAGGCGCCCATGGCCGGTGCAGCTCCCAACCGCCGATTTCTAGATTTTCAAGCTGACCGCATCGAGCACGTGCTGGCCTCGCACCGGGTCCCGGCGCGGGTGCATGGCGGAGAGGTCTCGCCGCGCTGGGTGCGTTTTCACCTCAGCCCGGCGCCCGGCGCGCGGATTGCCACCGTGCGCAACCTGAGCGAGGAACTGGCGCTGGCCCTGGGCGCCCCGGATGTGCGCGTGGCCCGCGACGGCGAAATGCTGGCGGTGGAAATTCCCCGCCCCGACGCCGAGCCGGTGCGCCTGCTGCCCTTTCTGCGCTCCCTGCCCTTCATCCCGCCGCTTACCGCCTGCCTGGGCATGGCCGAGGACGGCCGCCCCCTGCTGCTGCGCTTGCCCTCCCCGGACGTGGCCCACGTGCTGGTAGCCGGCACCACTGGCTCGGGCAAGACCGAGCTGATCCGCAGCATGATCCTGTCGCTGGCCCTGCGCAATCGCCAGTCCCGGCTGCAGGTGGTGCTGATTGATCCCAAGCGGCGCGGCTTTGAACCGCTGGCCAGCCTGCCGCACGTGCTCCATGGCGGTGTGCTGTCCCGAGCAAACGAAGTGCAGGCCATGCTGGAGCGGATGGCGGCCGAGATGGAACGGCGGGACACAGTAGGGGTGTCCAGCCCGCGCATCTTGATCGCGATAGATGAAGCGCTGGATGTGATCGCTGCCGGCGGCCGGCAAGCAGAGGAACTGCTCAGCCGGATTGCGCGGCGCGGGCGGGAGGCCGGCCTGCATTTGTTGATGGGCGTGCAGAAGCCCAGCGCCGCGGCCGTGGGCGGGATGCTGCGGGCCAACTTCCCGGTACGACTGGTGGGGCGGGTAACTTCCGGGCAGGATGCATTGGTGGCCGCCGGCGTGGGCGGCAGCGGGGCCGAGAAACTGCTGGGCCGGGGAGATTTTCTGGCGGTTGCGGCCGGCGAGGTGACCCGCTTCCAGGCGGCCTGGATCGCGCCCGCGGAATGGGGCCAGATGCAGGCCCTGTACGGGCGGCGGCAACGCTTGCTCTCTTGAGTGGTGGGGACTGGACCATGAAAACGCGGGTGATCTGGACGACGTTGGGGATGGCCTTCGCCGTGACGCTGGCGGTGGTGGTCGGGCAGCGGCTTTCCAGCGAGGCAATGGCGGTGATGGTGGGTGTGGTAGCCGGGGTGGTTGCCAGCATCCCCACCAGCTTGATCGTGGTCTGGGTGGCAACGCGCAGCACCGCCCGCGCTCCGGGCGCGCCCGACATGCGCCCGGAGGCCTCTGTGTACCGCGCGCGGCCTGAATCGCCGCGCATAGTCGTGCTGCAGCAGCCGCTTCCGGCGAACTACCCGCTGGCTGCGCCGTCCTACCCGGTCCCTTACGGGAGTGCAGCCGGGGCCGGGTATTCTGGTCCCCGCCGCTATACCGTGGTGGGTGGCGTCGGGCAGGTAACCGAAGATGAAGGGGGATTTCAGGAGGTCCTATGGGAAGAGTGAGAGCCGGTCGCATCGGCGAGCCGATTACTGTGACCAGCAAGCAGCACGGCTACTTCCCGAAGTCGTTTGTCTGGCGCGGTGTGCGGCACGCGATACAGGCAGTGGAGGCCTGCAACACAACCACCCGGCGGCATTGGCTCGGCGCTGCCCGGAGCTATGTGTTTCGCGTGCGCACCGCCGAGGCGACGTATGAACTATCTCAGAATGTCAAGCGCGACACGTGGCGACTGGAGCGGGTGTTGCGTGAGACCGGCAATCAAGGCCGGCCAGCAGCCGCCCGGAGGGCGTCATGAACGTGGGCATGTTGTGGTTCGATAACGATCCAAAGCGGTCCTTCGATGAGAAAGTGAGCCGGGCAGTGGAGCATTACCGGCGCAAGTATGGGCGCGCGCCGGACGTGTGCTTTGTCAACCCCCGCAGTGTGGCCAGCGAGGCGCAGGAGAAGACGCCATCGGCGGCCGGGCTGTTGTTGCGGACCAGCAAGTCCGTATTGCCCAACCACTTCTGGATCGGCATTCGCGATCAGTAGGGCGGAGCAGGCGCCTCAGCCGGCCAACTCCGCC
Organism: uncultured Anaerolineales bacterium; assembly: GCA_964478665.1. Classification (GTDB taxonomy): domain Bacteria; phylum Chloroflexota; class Anaerolineae; order Anaerolineales; family CAYZNA01; genus CAYZNA01. The sequence continues at coordinate 5,997 of CAYZNA010000082.1, read as the reverse complement.
ACCAGCGTGTCCAGCGCGGTAATGCCCTCGATCTTCCCGGTCTTGTAGCCCTCGTCCACCGCCAGCAGCCGGCGATAAATGCCCTCCAACGCCGGCAGCGTGAAGTTGCGCGCCTGCTGCGCCAGCTTGCCGGCCGGATAGGGATGCAACCCCAGTTCGCGCGCCACGTCGCCGGCGCGCGCGCCGGACTCCAGCAGTTCGCGCGTCTGCAGCAACAACCGGAACTGGCGCACGATCATCCCAAAGACCATAAAATACCCCTCTACTCTGTCGCGGTCTTCCAGCAGGCGGTGCAGCTCGCGCAGAGCAATCTGGCCCTCCCCGCGCCCGAGGGCGTCCACCATCTCGAAGATGTTGGCCTCCGCCGCGTAAGGGGTCAGCCGTTCCACGTCCGCCGGGGCCACCGGCCGCTCGAAGTTGACGTAGGTGAGCAGCTTGAGAATCTCGGCGTCCACCAGACGGGGATGCTCGCCCACGGCGATCACCAGCGCCTGCGCTGCCTGCGGCGTGAACTCGCCGCCGGCGGCCTTCGCCCGTTTCAGAATCCAACTGATAAGCGCGCCGCCGCGTGGGAGGTCGAACTGCCGCACGAAGGCGGCCTCGCCGGCGCTCTGCGCCCACTTGAACACCGGGCTGCTGCGGGGCAGGTTTCTGTGCTCCACGAACACGAGCGCGGTGGTGGGAGGCAACTGCGGGAAGAATTCCACCAGCGCCTCCGCCTCACGCTTGCCGCCGGCGTGCTCGGTGAGCGGCCGCAGATAGTCGGTGACCAGCACCAGCCGTCGCGCGGCCAGAAACGGCATGGCTGCACAGGCGCCGCGCAGCTCGCTGAGGTTGACCGATTTGCCCTCAAAGCGGGTCAGGTTGAGTTCGGCCGCAGTTGGATCCCCCAGCCGGAGGATTAACTGCTCACGCACGAATTCGGCCAGACCGAATTCGTCGTCGCCGTGCAGCAGGTATACGGTGGGGGTGCTGGCCATCGCTCGGGCCGGTCAGAGAAGCGGCGCAGGCGGCGCTATCATCCGGTTGCGGTCAGCACCCGGTGCACGGTCGGGCGGCCATGCCGGATCAGCCGGATTTCGCTGATGCGCAGATCGCCCATTTCGGCGCAGGTTGTGAAGCGCTGCTGCAGGCCGGCGCCCAGCGGGTGGGTGAGCATCAGGGCCATGGTGCAGGCTACGAACACAGTGGGGAGCCGCTCCAGCCGGGCGCGGGCGGAACGGTCGGCCCCGTGCAGGGCGACAAAGGCGGCCAGCCCGGCCATCATGCCGGCGGCCAGAAAGTTGGTGCCACAGTTGGGGTGAATCGCCAACTCCCGCTGGCCGGCGCGCAGCCGGGCCAGGGCCTCGTGAGCGGCGTCGGCAACGGCATCAATCGGCAGGTCGCCGATCAAAAAGAAGCCGCGGCTGTCCGAGCGCCCGGCCAGGGCAACCCCCTTCAGGCGCTCGCTGAGCAGGTGGATGGTAGCGTGCTCCAGGGCGTGGTTGCGGCGGGTGCGGCTGACTGCCGGCAGGTCAAGGAGTGGCTGTAGCAACGTTGTCAAGTGGTGCTCCTTGTGCGGATACCGGCCTGGCAATCACAATCAGCCGGTGGGTGTTGCTGGTGTACGGCCAGCAGGTGATCAGGGTAATTCGCTCGTCGGTGGTGGGCAGGACGAATTCGGCGTTCTTCTTGCGCACTTCCAGCGGCTGGCCGACCTCTGGCAGGATGTACTTTTCCGTCACCGTGTAGTTGAAGGCGCGGTCGCCGCTGAACAGCGTGATGGCGTTCCCTATGCTGATGTTCACCAGCGGGCGGAACACCTCGCCGTAGACGTTGTGGTGGCCGTCCAGCACGGTGTTTCCCACCTGGCCCAGACCGGCCGAGAGTGAGGCCCAGCCCACCGCGGCTTCGTTGGGAACCGCCCACTGTACGTACTTCTCGTTGTCCTGTTCGTAGGTGCGGTAGCCAACCGCTTTCACCGGGGCGTCCAATTTGATGGCCGAAATCGCGATCCGGCCCGGGCGGACGACGGCCTCCGGGATGGGGGGCAGCTCGGGCAGTGGTTCCGGGGTGGGGGCTACCCCGCCCACCACTGCCGGGGATTCGGGCAGGAAGCCCGGGACCGGGGGCGCGGCCAGGGGGAGGTTGTCCCTGCGGGCGCCCTCCGGCGAGGAGAACGTCCCTGCCTCGGCCGCAACCGCGGTCGGGCGCGGCTGCGGCGGATTGAGGAAGCGCCACGCGCCGAACATGATCCCGCCGATCAACACTGTCCCCAGCAGCCATTTGAGCAACGAACCGGCCAGCGAGGGGTCTTCGACCTCGCTGGCCGTGGATTGCAGCGCGTTGGAGGGTTCTGGGAAAGAAGGGCGCGGCGCGGTCATGCGCCTATTATACCCGTCTCTGCCGATCACGGCCCTGGCGCGACGGTCCTGTCTCAGTCGGCGCTGCTGGCAGCCGGGGCCAGGCGTTCGACCGGCTGGTGGGCCGTGGCCTGCACAAAGCCGATGAACATGAGAATCGCGCCCAGCAGTTCGCTCAGGTACAGCCAATCGGCCAGTCCGGCCTTGATCAGAGAGCCGGCCATGGCCGGCATGAGCGCGCCGGCAGCGATGAGCACGTTGCCGATCACCCGGCCGGGAAGCACCTGCTTGCGATAGAACAGCCACGCTGACCAGATGGCGCCGCCGATCAACCCTAACGAGCCGTAGATGTTGAGCAGGATGGTGAGGAAAATCGTCAGCCCGGAACGGCTGAGTATCTGGCGGTATTGCCCCGAGACCGGCCGGCTGAGCACGTAGTTGGTGGAAATCAGCGGGGCTGCCAGCACCAACGCAATTGCCAGCACGGAGACCGCGGTGAGCACACCAGTGAGGGCGGAGGCCACCCCGCGCCGGCGGACCAGCAGGTGTACGCTGCCCTGCCCCAACCACGCCGCGGTGAGCATCGCGCCGGAGAGGTACCATAGCTTGATGACCGGTCCACTGAAACGGAACGCCAGAATGGCCTCCGACAGTGTGCCCATCGCGTACAGAATCAGGCCTATCCCCCACAGCAACAGATGCAGGCCTTTGCGGCGCCGGTACCGGGCAAACACGGCCCACGCAAAGGCAAAGGTTACCACAGTTGAAAGCAACGGCAGGTAGCGAAGAATATACATTGGCTCAGCCTCCTCCAATAATGGCCAGGCCCACGATGACCAGCACAGCCAGCAGGGCCAGGGCCAGAACAACAAAAACGATGGGCAACCAGCGGTACCAGCCGGCCGGCTGGCGCGCTGGCCGGTCCGGGTCTCGCGGCGCTCTGGCGGGTGGGGGGTTCATCCGGGTTCATTCCCACTGTACCCATTGATCAGGGCCAGCAGGACCTCGTTGGTAAAACCGGCCACGCGCCGGTTCATCTCGGCCCAGGCGTGAGCGGAGCGCACGCCGGCCATTTCGTACACGCTGAACAGGCTCTCTGCAAGCAGATCGCGGAAATACAGAAATGCACGCACGGTTTCCATCTGACTGAGGTGGGCCGAGCGACCCATAGAGGCGTACTCGCGCCCCATCAAGCGCGCCTCCCTGAGGGCCAGTTCTGGCTCTGGCCCCAGATAGGCCACCAGTTGGCGCAGCAGCCGCCGGCCCAGCTCGCGGTGAGCGGCTCTGGCCGCTTCATCGAACTGCTTATACCAGGTCTGGTCCCTCAGCCCGCCCTCCGCCACCTCCAGCCGGGCACGGCCGATGGCGTTCTGAATCAACATCTGCCCCTCGCTGGCATGGCCGGCGCGGTTGGCTTCGAGATTTTCGGGCCGTGGGAGGATGGTGAGGCGGTGCGCGACGCGATCCTGGAAGCAGGCGTGGAGTTCAGCCTGCTGCGCGTCGGCTCAACCGCCTATTCCACCGC
>CAYZNA010000082.1:0-2120 GCA_964478665.1 uncultured Anaerolineales bacterium | reverse complement strand
AGGTCGGACATGCGAAAGCGGCGGTGCCCTCCGGGGGTGCGGTGGGAGGGCAATTCGCCTTTGTCGGCCCAGGTGCGCACTGTGGAGGGGTGGACCCCAAGGAACTCGGCGGCCTTGCTCAGGTTCAACCACTCGGACTGTTTTTCTGCCATAAACCCTCGGAAATCTGTCGAAATCTATCACCTCCCTTAACTTTCCGTCAACTGAGTTTAAGGTAGATTCTGGCCGAAGAACATAACTACTCGAGCAACTTCACAGCCGGAATACTCGCAAAAAGGGTGTGGCAGGGAGCATGTGTTTCCCTGCCACACCCTTTTTGGCACTTTGCCTGCGACGGATAGCTCGACAATGTTAGATTTCTGCTCGTAGTGGAGCACGCAGCGCAGCGAAGTGCTCCTGTGCGGGCGCGCGCCACTCCGCTAACACTGCGTGGCGCACTACGAACGTATCGCCGCCGAATGTAACATTGTCGAGATAGGACCGGTGGGCTATTGTTCTCTAACCATATACAAACTATAATATAACCATAAAATAACCGAAACCAAACGCTTTTTATCGGTATCAGGTTGTATCCCTGCCACCCGAAAGGGGGTTGCCATGAGCGAGAAGATTCTGATCATTGATGACGACCCGGAGATCATGGAACTGATGACCATGATTCTGGAGAAGGAGCACTTCGAAGTGATTCGGGCGCTGTCCGCTCGTCACGGTCTGCGCCAGGCGTTTATGCACCACCCCAACCTGATTCTGCTGGACGTGATGATGCCAGACATGGACGGCTGGGATGTGTGCAAGCGCCTGCGAGAGCTGTCCGACGTGCCGATCATCTTCATCTCGGCCCGCAGCGGGGTGGAGGACGTGGTGAAGGGGCTGGACCTGGGCGGGGACGACTACCTTGTCAAACCATTCTCTGCGGATGAACTGGTGGCGCGCCTGAAGATGCACCTGCGGCGCACGCCGCAGCCAGAGCACGTCAGGGAAGTGGCCTTCGACTCTATTCAGATGTCTATCAATTTCGACAAGCGCGAGGTCAAGGTGCGCGACGAGCAAGTGGACCTGAGTCCGAAGGAGTTTAATTTGCTGGCGGCGCTGGTGAAGAACTCGGAACGAGTAATGACCCGCGAGGAGCTGGTGGCGGAGGCCTGGGGACCGGAGTCTTATGACGCTGTAGACTACCTCAAGCTGTACATTCTCTACCTGCGGCGCAAACTGGAGCGCAATCCGGGCCGCCCGGAGTTAATCCTTACCACGCGCGGCGTCGGGTACCGTTTCAACGCTCCGAATTAAACAGAACCGGGCCGGGGTGTGCTCGCGGGAATAACCCGCCCGGGGCGCCATGGCGCCTCAGGCGGGTTGTCGCCTTAAATACAAACGCCGTGGGGCGCTCTGGCAGCGCCCCACGGCTTTAAAAAGTTAAAAAGGCAATACCGCATAACTTACTATCGCCGACCGGACCTGACCCCCCGGCCCGGTCTCCGACCGTCCCGAAGCGGGAAGGGGGAGAAAAATCGGCCTGGAACGACGGCTTTTCTCCCCTTCTCTCCCTGTTTCGGGGAGAGAAGGGGCAGGGGGATGAGAGAGGTCTGATTGGCATAGTGAGTTATGCTCCATTGCTTAAAAAGGCAGTACCGCAAAAGTCGCTTTCGGTCGGCAGGGAGTCGAGGCTTCAGCCGGTGATTGGCCGCGCGCCCCCGGCTAAAGCCTTGACTCCGGCGGTCGGGAAAAGTGAGTTTTGCGCCACTGCTTAAAAGGTACAGGGCCAGCAGCCGGGGCGTGGCTGCCGACCCTGTGTGGGCAGGCTGACAGCAGAAAGTGGACTAGCGGCCCAGCGACGAAGCGCCCGCGGCGCCGGCAGGGGCAGCCGCAAAGCTCCAGGTGCCGGAGTTTATCACATACACGCCGCCCGCACCGTCGCTGCCGTAGTGCGTCCAGGTGTGGTCGGCGTAGATGGCGGTATGGACGCCATAGGGATAGAAGTCGGCGTCAACGTTGTAGCTCATGTGGGCGGCCGGACCCCCGATGGAACCCATCATGTTGCCGACAACGCAGCCGGTCTGGTACCCACCCGCGGCCGGGCCGAAGGTGGTGGTTTCCGATTCGCGATACGGGCTTCCGAGCGA
>CAYZNA010000081.1:8868-11503 GCA_964478665.1 uncultured Anaerolineales bacterium | reverse complement strand
TGTCGCCCAGAATGTTGAGGATGGCAATGCGCAGGCCGGGCTTGACCTCGAACAGACGCAGATTGCGCCGGATGCCGGCGATTTCGATGGGATAGGTTTCGCGCTCCATGGTTGTTCTCCGTGGGTGTTCTCCAGTACCGCCGGGGTTTCCGGCCGGTCTCCGGGCCGCCCGGCATTGTACCCCGGCGCCCGGCGCTTTGCCAGATTTCCGGCCAGGCGCGCCACTCCGCTAACACTGCGTGGCGCACTACGAACGTATCGCCGCCGAATGTGACAATGTAACATTGTCGAGGTAGTCAGGCCGGCTGCTTGAAGTCGTAGATTCCATCCCGCAGCGCCCAGCGGCGATCACACTGCGCACATTGCAGGTGGTCGCCGCGATCGTTTAGCCGGGCGCAGCCGCACTCCGGGCAGTGGAAAAAGGCGCCCGGCGGGGCGGTCGGGCCGGAGGCATTGGCGCGGGCGCCCACAAACACGCTCGGGCTGAACTGCCCCCATGCCCCGGTGAGCTGCGCCCACGAGTCCAGCCAGACCAGCAATCCGGCCGGGAATGCCCGCTTGAGCACCCCCAGCCGAAAATACGACACGGCGAGTTGCCGTTGAACCTCGAAGCCGCCCTCCGCCAGCCAGGCGCGCATGGCGCCGGGGTGAAAGTCGAAGTTGAGGGTGGCGAACTCCACCGGCCGCCGGTCGAAGGGACTCCAATCCTGGCGCCGCAGCAGCCAGCGGGCGATGGCCTTGAGGTTGCGCTTGCTGGCGAATTCGAGCACAAAGGCCGCCCCCGGCTGGAGCACACGCCGGGACTCGCGCAGCGCGGCCGGCGCATCGGCCATGTGATGGATCACCCGGATCATGGTCGCGCCGTCGAACAGGCCATCTACAAAGGGCAGGCGGTAGGCGTCGGCTGCCACGTACAGGTAACGCGGCGCGCGCCCCAACCGTTCCTGCGCCTGCCTCAACTGGCTGCGCGAGTAGTCCAGCAGCACTACCCGTTGGTAGCCGGCGTAGCGTGGGGTGTTGCGCCCGGCCCCGGCGCCGATCTCCAGCAGCAACTTTCCAGCGGCCGGCAGCAGTCGGCGCAGGGCTATAGCTTCAGCGCGGTCCTCGTAGGCGCGGCCGCCGCCCTCCCAGAACGTTTGTTGATAGGTTGAGCCTTCGTAATCGCAGACAGGGGGACGATCGAGGGGCATGAAAGAGTTGGGGCGCCGGTGCGACTATGGCAGGAAGATGCACAGCCGGGCGTACTTGCACAGCGCCTGATCCCACGTGTTGGGGATTTCGCTCAGCAGCGAATCGTACGGGCCGACGGCCTGCTCCAGGCGTGCAAAAGGCTCGTGCAACTCGGTGTCGGCCAGCGGGATGTCCACTGAGACCGGCAGGCTGATCGGCACCTGCAGTCGCACCGGCACATCGAGTTCCACCGGCACCGTCTGGCTGACCGGCACGGTCAGGCCCAACTTGATGTTCAGCGGCGTGCCGGCGCGCAGCACAATGTCCAGCGGCACCGGCTGCTCGTTGAGGTAGATGATGGCGTTCTTTACCGGGGTGTCCTGAGTGAGTATGACCTGGGTGTCGGTAGCCAGCGGCAGATCAAACGCCACGGGAAGCTGATCCTTGAGGTGAATGGTGTCGCTGACCTGAATGGTGTCCACCACCTGAATCACGGTGCGGATGTGGGCCTGATCCATCTCCACGAAGCTGGTATGCAACTGTTCCACCAGCGGGCCGACGACGGTTGACTTTATGTCAAATAGCCACAGAGCCAGCACGATCACCACCGTCAGCAACACCAGATTGATTACAAACGAGAACAACGTGGCGCTGCGCCAGAAGGCATCCCGGTAGCGGCCCTGCCACAGCAGGCGTTTTGCTCGCGGCGACAACAGCGGGCGGGGAGCGGGCGCTTCGGGGCGGGCCTCGGGCGGCGCGGAGGCGGCCTCAGGTGCGAGTTCGTCGATCGGTGGGGTAGCATCCATTGCGAATCCCTCCAGCGTGTGAAGACGAGGCCGACATCATAGCACAATCGGTGCCGGAGGCAAAATGAAGGGCGACGTGTGCCGCGCGCACGCGCTTACCCGGCGTCGAAGCGGCTGTCCTCAACCTGCCGGCGCAGCCGCTCCTCCGGGGTCAGGGCTTCCACTTCCGGGGCGGTCGCCTCCCCGGCCTGTTCGGCTGCCCGCAGCGTGTCCGGCGAGGCCGCCCGTACCACGCTCCATTTGCCACAATGGGGACAGCGATCCAGTTTGCCCAACAGCATGTTGGGCGCCCACCAGTGCCGCCCGAACGGCTGGCCGCACTTCGGGCAGATGGCGCCGCCCATCAAGCCGTAGCCGCGCCGGGTGCGCTTCTTGCCGGTGATTTTCTCCAGCAGCCACGGCCCGCCGGCAGCCAGCGCCACCGCCAGAATAATCACCCCAAACAGGGGGATGAGAATACGCAGCGCGCTCTGGTTGCCCACCTCCGGCGACACGAAGCGGGTGTGGATTTCGTTGGAGGTCAGCCGTTGTCCATCCGCAGTCCGGCCGGCGTCCAGCACAGCGACGATGGCGGCCATGATCAGCACTACACTCTCGTTCAAGATGATGAACCCGGAGATCTGGCCGAAGAATAGCCCGAGCAGGGGCACAATCACCAC
>CAYZNA010000081.1:0-8858 GCA_964478665.1 uncultured Anaerolineales bacterium | reverse complement strand
AGTCCGGCCGGCGGCGGACAGGGTGTGCGGCCCCAGGCTGTAGCTCCCGGTTCGAAACTGGAAGCGGAAGTGCCCCACGCTGTCCTCGCTGACCACAGCGCCATCCATCAGGAACTGCACCGAGACCAGCCCCGGCGGCCCTTCGACTTTCATGCTGAACAGCCCCTCGATCTCGCCAAAGCCGCCGTAGCCGAAGTCGCGCGAGAGGCGCAGGGTGAGGCCCTCCCCCTGGGCGCGGGCCGGAAGGGCGACCAGCAAGGCCAGCAGCACCGGGAGAGCGTATTTCGCAGCGCGCATGCCGTAGAGCCGCATATTACTTCCACCTCGTCAGGATGGTCTCGCGCTGAAACAACTGCACCCCCAGATACACCAGGCCGGCGTCCAGCACGGCGATGATGGCGGCCATGATCAGCACCACGCTCTCGTTCAAGATGATGAATCCGGAGAGCTGGCCGAACAACAGGCCCAGCAGGGGCACAATGACTACCATTGAGATCTGTTCGGCCACGCGCGGATCGTTGACCCGCGAGGACACGATCACACTGGCGTTGACCGCCATCACCGCCAGCAGCGGCCCGACCCCGAACACCGCCAGCAGCCAGACCGGGCCGACCAACCGGGCGAACACCCCCGGCGTGACCATAAACCACGCCCCGACGGCAAACACCGCAAATGCCAGCCAGGTGACCGCGATGGCCGGGATGGCGGCCGCCAGTCCTTTGCCGGTGAGCAATTCGATGGTGGTGATGGGCGTAGCCAGCAGCGGCTCGAGGCTGTGGGAGGTCTTCTCGCCGACGATGCTGTAGGCGGCGATGGTGGCCGGGATGGCCAGCGGCATGAGCATGAACAGGATCAGGAACTGGGTGGAGATGTACATTTGCAGGCACTCGCCGCCGCTCAGCGCGCCGCACACCCGGGTGAATTGCCCCGGCAGGTCGCCGATGTCGCTCTCTGCGCCGGCCCCGCGCGTGGTGTACAGCACAATCAGCGGCAGGACGGTGAAAATCATGGGCAGCAGGGCCACAGTGAACAGCACCATCCGATTCTTGAACACCTCGGCCCACTCTTTGGAAATGATGGTCTTGATCTTATCCATGGCTTTCTGCCGATTTCCGGTCGGGGTTGGAGGAGAGAGCTATCAACCGACAAGCGTCAGTCTGCGCGTGCGGCTAGCGGGGCGCGTCTTCGAAGACCCTGACCACCGCAGGCGCTGGCACTGCACTTCCGCGCACAAAAGCGCGGTCGTCTGGACGCAGTGCTGGGTCGTCTGCTAGAGCTGACTTGCACAGCGGTATATCAACCTGTCGATCTCCCACGCAATTAGCCCCATATTGTGGGCAATACTAATTAGAAGTGCTTCCAAGACATCGTACTTCAGATCTCTAAGTGTTGGGAGCCTATGACGCTGAAGAACTCCACCAATGCGCGAGTCGATAGCGATTGCCGCATCAGTGAATTCGGGGTGATAGACATCAAGCATTATGTTCCTGGCATACTTGTCCTTGACTCCCTTGAACTTCTTGAGAAACCTGATTTTGGCGTCGCGCCCTTGTGAACTCAATAGTATTCTGGTCAAATCTGCTTCGCCGGTCACATTGCACGTGGCGATCAGACCTTCCATCAGCCCGACATTATCGGCAAGATATTTGGCCTTCCGTCGGAACATGTTCGGGCAAATACCAGGTTGGCCAATCAAATCCCTGATAACAGCTTGGCGTTCTTGCGCCGGCTGCTGACTTAGCACTGGAAAAGTCAACTGTGGGTAACGGGCCATATACTCAGTACGGTTCTTGGACCCCTGCCAAGTACCGAATGAGGCATAAATCGAGTGCCAAAGAAAATCGTCCGCAGCAAGCCAAGCCTCGCCTTTGGCGATTGCCTCATCTCTAATCTGATTGAGGCTGGCCTCGTTGTCCCGGTAGACAACCAGGGCCCGCTGCGAGAAACTGGTGATCTCTTCTTGGTATTGAAGGCGTAGGCCTTGGACAAGTGGTGGCATTTTCTCTCCATGCAATCGAACAGGGCAGTAGCCGCCCACAACGGATGTGCCGAGCAACGACTCTAGCCCTCGTTTTTCACCAACTGCAGGTAGATTTCCTCCAGCGAGTGCCGCAACTCCCCCACGAACTGCAGGTCGGCGCCAGCGGCCACCAGCGCGCGGACGATTTGCGGGTTGTCCGCCTCCGGGTCGTCCAACTGCACCAGCAGCTTGTTCTCGATTTGTTAAAGCTGGCGCACGCAGGGCAGCGCGCGCACCGCCTCCACAAAGGGCTGGCCGGCCTCCCGCAAATGGAAGACCACCTGCCGCCCGTACAACTGGCGGCGCAGGTTGGCCGGCGTGTCCTCCACCAGCAGCCGGGACTTGAACACCGCCACCCGGTCGCACAGCCGGTCGGCTTCGTCCAGGTTGTGGGTGCACAGGAAAATGGTGCGGCCCTCGCGCTTCAGCTCGCCGATGAAGTCACGCACCAGCCGGGCGGCCTCCGGGTCGAGGGCGCTGGTCGGCTCGTCGAGGAACAGCAGGCGCGGCTCGTGCAGCAGCGCGCGGGCGATGGCCAGCTTCTGGCGCATGCCCTTTGAGAACTCGCCGGCCTCATCGTCGCGCCGCTCCCACAGGCCAAGCAGCCGCAGGTATTTCTCCACTTGCCCGGCCACGTCTTTCACCTCGTACAGCCTGGCGAAGATCTCAAGGTTACGCGCTGCGCTCAGCCGCTCGTACATGCCGGGTGTCTCGGTCAGAATGCCCACCGTGCGGCGTATGCGGATGTCATCCTTGCCCACCCGGTAGCCGTTGACCAGTGCAGTCCCACCGCTCGGGCCGATCAGGCTGGTGAGCAGGCGCACGGTGGTGGTCTTGCCGGCGCCGTTGGGGCCGAGGAAGCCAAAGACCAGCCCCTCCGGCACCGAAAGGGTGAGACGATCCACCGCGAGGATATCGCCAAACATGCGCGTCAGATTCTCAGTCTGAATCACGTTCACGCTCATCCACTGTACCTCGTATCGTCCAGCCGCTCCGGGGTGACCTGCACCGTGAAGGGAGGCAGCGGGCGCGCCGCCGGTGGCAGCGCTTCCTGCGGTTCGGCAGCCGGCTCAGGCTGGCGGAAGTATAACAGCATGCCCATCCCCGGCAGAGCCAGCGCCCCGATGACCGCCTCCGCCGCGTACGCGCCGGCTGTCATCATGGCGTACACGCCGGCCGCATCCAGCAGCGCGTGCCAACCGACGGCCGCCCACAGCCAGCGCAACCGGCCCCGGAGAAAAACCTGCATCACCAGCGTCGCCAGCGTCAGATGGCTGATGAGCGCAAAGACGCGCTCCAGCGGGGCCAGCAGCGAGAAGGCCCACGGCGCCGCCCAATAGGCCACAACCTGCGCGCGGGTGGCCACAAGCTGCTCTGGTTTTACCACCACGCTGAGATCGGCGCCGCGGAGGGCGGCCAACTGAATAAACGCCAGCAGGGACAGCGCACCGAGGATCATGGCCTCGATGCCGCCGTGCCCGGCGCCGAACATCGGCGCCGCGCGCCACGAGCGCGCCTCTTTGAGCCAATAGCGCAGCGCGAGGTAACGCGCCAACTCCTCGCACAGGCCGGCGCTCAGGCCCAGCAGCACGGCGTTGAATAGCGGCCGGATGGCCGGCGACGGCGCCGGGAGCAGCCCCTGGCGGAACAGCGCGGTCAACCCGGCGTTGAGCGGCAGGTGTACCACCTGCGAGAGCACGAAGGTTGCCGCGCCAATCCAGAATATGCGCCACGGCGCCGGCAAGCTGCGGCAGGTCCGGCGCGTAAGCCAGATCGCCAGCCCCCCGGGCAGGGCGATCATCAGCAGGGCGCTGAGCGGGTAGAAGAAATAGCGCACCGCAGGCCCTCCCAGTCACAGCTCCTGTCTGCGGAGAGCGATCCCGGCCCCGGCCAGCGCGGCCAGAATCAACCCCACGCTGACCCACAGGGCGGCCCACGGCGGCTCGGCAGCCTGCCCCAGCGCAATTTGCCCGCCCCACGCGACCAGCTTCCCCGGCAGAATTCGGGCCAGTTGGGGAATCACGCCGGCCAGGCCCATCAGCAGGTACAGGCCAAAGGCGATCCCGGCCGCGGCCGCCTGGGTGCGGGCCAGGGCGCTGGCAAACAGGGTCAGGGCCAGATAGACCAGCAAGTACAGCAGCAGCAGGCCGCTCAGCGCGGCGAAGCGGTCCGGCGGCAACCACTCGAACAGAATGCCGGTGTAATAGTACCCTCCCAGCCCGCCCAGCGCCATTCCGGCCAGAAAGGTCAGGCCCAGCGCGGCGAACTTCGCCAGCAGGAATGTTTCACGTGAAACCGGCTTGCTGAGCAACATGGCCGCAGTGCCGCGCTCTTTTTCCCCCGCCACCGCGCTCATGGGGATGAGCAGCGCCAGAATCACGCCAAACTGCACCGTGTTCTTGAGATACTGCCCCACCGCGTCGCCCACCGTGGCGGCCGGGATGATTTCCCCCAGTTCCGGCGGCAACCCCGGCATGCTCTTGAGCAGCTCGGGCGTGTAGCGCGCCAGCAGCGGGCTGAGCAACCCGAACAGCATCAGCACGGCCGTCACCACCAGAAAGCGATAGGTACGCCATTGCTCGCGCAGTTCCTTTTTCAGCAACGCGCCCATCAGGCCTCCACCAGTCGCAAAAAGACCTCCTCCAGCGAGGGCCGCACCCACTCATATTTCTGGACCGGCAGCCCGGCCGCGGCCACGGCGGCCGGCAATTCGACTTTCGCCCTGGCCGGGTCCCGGACCGTGATGCGCGCGGTGGAGCCATCCACCCGCACCCCGACCGCTCCTGCGTCCCCGCGCCCGGCCAGCGCCCCGACCCAGGCGCCAACCTGCTCCCCGGCGGCCTCAAACCGCACCTCGAGGATGGGTGCGGCGTAGCGGGCCAGCAATTCCTCCCGGCCGGCCTGCACCACCAGCCGTCCCCGGTTGATGATGCCCACCGTATCGCAGGCCCGTTCCACGTCGGCCAGAATGTGGGTGGACATGAAAACGGTGGCTTCGCCGCGCAGGCTCTCGATCAGCTCCAGAATCTCACGCCGCCCGGCCGGGTCCAGTGCGCTGACCGGTTCATCCAGCAGCAGCACCGGCGGGCGGTGGAGCAGGGCCTGGGCCAGCCCCAGCCGCTGCCGCATCCCGCGCGAGAAGCCGCCGATGCGGCGCCCGGCGGCCTCCGCCAGCCCGACTCGTTGCAGCAATTCCTCCGTGCGGGCCCCGGCCTGCGCCGGGGGCAGCCCGAACGGCGGGGCGACCAGATCGCGCAGATACTCGCGCGGGGTCAGCCACGGATAGAATGCCGGCTCTTCCGGCAAATAGCCGAAGCGGCGGCGGGCCACCGCGTCCCCGGCCGGGGCGCCGGCCACCCACGCGCGGCCGGCGGTGGGGCGGGCCAACCCGGTCAGGATGCGCAGGGTAGTGGTCTTGCCGGCGCCATTGGGGCCTAAGAAGCCAAAAACGCTCCCCGGCTCCACGCTCAAGTCCAGCCCATCCAGCGCGCGGACCGCCCCATAGTGCTTGTGCAACCCCTGCACGCGAATGGCGCTCACGCGGGGATCACTCCTCCCGCCCGAAGGCGAAATAGGCAATCGGGCCGATGGTGCTCACCAGCACGATCACCAGCACCCAGACCCATCGGGGGCCGCGCGTGCGCTCGCGCCGGGCCAGGTCCAGCAGCGCCGCTGCCATCAACCCGAGCTGGAGCAGCAACACCGGGATCAGCAGCAGTATCAAATCACGAAATGACTCCACGATTCCTCCTTTTTTTGCAGAGCTGCCTCAGAGCGGCGCAAGCGGCGCCACATAGCGCAGCACCAGCCAGTAGTGGCTGGCTGCCCCGGCCATCACAAACAGGTGCCAGACCTCGTGAAAGCCGAACACACCGGGGAAGAAATCCAGCCACTTTGTGGCGTAGATCAGCGCGCCGAGGGTGTAGAACAGCCCGCCAATCAGCAACCACAGGATACCACCGGGGGGCAAGGCGCGGTAGATCTGCCCGGCAGCGATCATCGCCAGCCAGCCCATGGCCAGATACAGCCCGGCGGAGATGGCGCGATGCACGTTCACGTACAGCAGCTTGAAGGCGATGCCCGCAGCCGCGATGGTCCAGATGGCGATCAGCATGCCGCTGCGCCAGCCGCCGCTGAGCGCGTTGAAGGTCACCGGCGTGTAGGTGCCGGCAATCAACACAAAGATCGCTACGTGATCCAGCCGGCGCAGCCATAGCACGCGGCGCGGGGATACGTCCAGCAAGTGGTAGGCGGCGCTGGCGGCGAACATCAGAATCAGGCTGAGGCCGAAGATCAGCAGGCTGATCTGCCGGGGCAAGTTGCCTTCGCCGGACTGCCACAGCACAACCGCGCCGGGCACACAGACCAGCGCGGTCGCGAAGTGAGTCAGGCCGTTGACCGGTTCTTTGAGAAAACGGCTCATGCGGGCATGCTCCGGCGCCGGCGCGCCCGCTCGGTGATGGGCCGTTTGGCGACCATTGTCACCTTGCCGCTGTTTGAGGGCGTGTAGACGGCCACCGCTTCCCGGCCCTCCTCGCCCCACTCATTCAGCGTGGCCTCAATCAGTTCGTCCTTTGTGCCGAAGGCGCTGCCAATGGTCTGAACGCGGTATTCCCACTGTGTGATCTCGGCCATCCGGCCTCCCTACGCGCGGCGACGCAGCCAGCCGCCCGGCACGGTGATGGTCGCGGCCACGCCGCCGCCCAGCAGAGTCAGCACATGCCGCTGTACCGCCAGTCCCTCCAGCGCGGAGACACGGTCAGGATAACGGCCGCCCGGATGATGGCAATGGCGATGAGTGGCGCCCAGGCATTGGCTTTCATTGTCCCTCCCTGCTGGCGACTTGCGCCAGCGCGGTCATGCCGCTCAGCCCGCCCAGGTTCATGGTATCCACCGCCGAGGAGGGCACAATCACCCAGGCTCGGGGTGCTATCGCGGCCAGCGGAACCAACGCGAGAGGGTCTTTGTCACAGCGCGGCGATCTCTAGCGAGTCCACGATTCCCACAATGATTGACAGCACGCAGCCCTTCGGGTTTTCCAGCACGCCGCGCGCGCCGTTGCCCTCGCGGTTGACCAGCACGGTGTCGCCGATGCCGGCATGGGTGGTGTCGAGGGCGATGAAGTCGCCCTCCTCCGTCGCGCCGGGCAGCAGCAGTGGCTGGACCACCAGCAGCCGCCACCCCTTGAAGTGCGGGTGGCTGATGGTGGTAACGACCGTGCCGACGACTCTGCCGAGGGTCATATCTGACGCGGGGCTGCGACTCTCAGGGCCGCGCTGCCCGAACGGCGTGGGAGGACCACACCTGCGCATACCACGGCTGGCCGGGGGCGGGTTCGCTGCCGGAGAGGGAGGGAGGCGGCCCGTCCGGGGAGGGTGACGCTTCTCTGGAAGCGCGGCCCGGCATGATGGACTGGCCCGGCCCGCGCAGGATAACTTCAAACCAGTCGGGAGTGCTGTGAAACTGCGGGTCGGGTAACTCCGCCTCTCTCATCGCCTCGCGCATGCGGGTGATGCCGAGGCCGAATCTTTCCACGTAGCCCAGCGCGTGTAGCCAGTCGGCCAGCAGGGGGTTGCGTGCCCTGTGCTTGCCTTCCAGATGGGCAATATCCAGCCCCGGCAAAAGCCCTCCGGGGTTTCCCACCACCAGCCGGTCATCGTGGATTTTGAGTTGGATGGGCGCCCGTTCCAGATAATCACGGTGACAGCAGGCATTGGTGATGGCCTCGCGCACGGACTCGGCGGGGTACTCGTCCACGTCCCGCGCTCTGGCCGTCGCTTCGGACCCGATCTGCACACCGTGCCGGGTGTTGCGCCGGACGAACTGCACTGCCCGGTCAATCGCCTCCGGGAGTGTGCCTTCAATGGTGGCGCGGTCTACAATCTGCACCCCACGCGGGCCGACCAGCCGGGCGGCCAGAATGGTGGCGTGGCTGAGGTAGAACTGGGGCCAGTTCCCAAAAAACAGCAGCCCGCCGATTGTTGGCCGCCAGACACCCGCCTCCACCGTGGCCGCTCCCATGTCCTGCAGCAGTCTGTCCAGAGGCCGGTCCGGGATGCTGGTTCGGAGGCGTTGAGCCAGAAAACCCCTGACCTTCTGCTCGCTCAAATCGTCCAGTGTGGCCTGAGAGACCGGTGTTCGTTCGTAGTCCAGCGTGCCCCGCCGCGCAGATTCGGCGAGGTCCACCTGCTTCTCGCTTTCCAGCTTGAACTCGATTCGCTGGCCCTCGCCTTCTCTGATCAGTTGCAGCAGTACGCCAGACTCCACAGCCCGACCTCCCAGATATGCCCGATCCTGCCGTCAAGTATAGCGGGTTTTTCCGCGTTTCAACGTCACGTCCCCCGTCTCGCTCAACGTGTACTCATCCACGATCCCGATGATGGCGAGGTCCACCGGCACAAAGGTCTCGTCGCGCATGGCGAGGGCGGCCTCGCGCGAGCGGGTGAGCACGCACAGGTCGCCGGGGCCGGCGTAGACCACGTCGGCGGCCACCTGCAGGCTGCCAGCCGGCTCCAGCTTTTTGTTGAGCGGCTGGACGATCAGCAGCTTGACCCCCTCAATATCCCGAACTTTGAGGGTGCAGACGGCGGTGCCGACGACGCGGGCGAAGAGCATGGGGAGATTGGAGATTAGCGATTGGAGATTTGCGCCAGCACGCGCGTGATGATCCTGTCCAGCAATGCCGGGTCCACCTGCCCGCCCAGTTGGGCGATCACGGCAGAGCGCACGCGGGCGTGGAGGTCGGGGGCCGGCACCGTAGGGGCGACCGTCTCTGGTCGCCCGGTCTCTGGTCGCCCGGTCTCTGGTCGCCCGGTCTCTGGTCGCCCGGTCTCTGGTC
>CAYZNA010000080.1:0-11505 GCA_964478665.1 uncultured Anaerolineales bacterium | reverse complement strand
ACATGCCCCGCATCCCGTAGGCCCCGCACCCAACCCCTGCGCCTCAGGGCGTGACAGGCGGTTGCACGTTCACGTCGGTGTCGTGCGCCCAGCCAACCAGCACGGACTCGCCGCGCACATAGCGAATCTTGTACCACAGGTGTCCCTCACTATCGCGCTTCTCGTCCAGCACCTGCACCGGGTCGGCCAGGCGCAGGGTAAAGGCCCACGGCGCTCCCGGCTCGGGCGAGAGGCGGGCAGCGCTGTCCTGGCTGATCGCGCCGTAGCGCGGCGCGGGAGTGGGAGTGACCGTCGGCAGGGACAGGGTCGGGGTGGGCGAGGGTTCCGGCGTGGGGGTTTTGGTGGGCCGAGAGGGCGAGGTAGCCGTATCCGGGGCCAGGAGGGGAATGTTGTTGAGGTAAGCGGTCGCGGTCGGGGGCGGAGTCGCGCTGGGGAGCGCGGTCCGGCTGGGGACCGGCGTGGGGGCCGGGGTGGAGCCGAACACGCCCAGCGGTCGGGCCAGCAAGGCCAGGATCAGCAATAAGGCCGCCGCCCCGCCGCCCCAGGCCAGCGCCCGCAGCCACGGTTGACGTCGGGCCGCAACCAGGGCCTGGTCCAGTTGCCAGACTTCCTCCGTCTGCCCCAGCAGCGTGAAGGGGTCCTCGCGGGCGCGGGCCAGCATCTCCCGGGCCTGGGTGAGCTGCTTGTCTTGCAAAGCCGCCCTGGCAAGGTCCAGATATTGGCGCTGTACTTGCGAGAGCAGCAGCAAGTAGGCCGGGTCCTGATCGTACTCGCGGATTTTGCGCAGCAACCCCAGGGCCTGCTCCCGCGCGCTATCGGTATCCAGGTGGGCCAGATGCCGGGCCTGTTCCAGCTCCTCGGCGGCCTGCTTGAGGCGCGCGCGTTCGGAGATCGCGCTCTGGCGCAGTTCTGCCACCTGGCGATCGTCGGGGGCGACCTGCAGGGCCAGGGCCAGCAGCCCCGCGGCCTCTTCCAGCATGCGGCTGCACTCGCCCACGTTGGGCAGAAAACGCGCCTGGGCGAGCAACTCCTGGCTGCGTCCCACGATCTGGTTGCGGATGGTTTGCGCGCCGGCCTCGGCCTCGGCTTCCAGTTCCTTGTAGCGGGGGACGTCGGCCAGGATGGAGCGCATCTCGCGCAGGGTGCGCCGCAACCGGGCCAGCGCCTGGCTGACCCCGGCCATGTCCTCGGTGGGCGCGCCGAACTGCGCCTGAAGCGCATCCACTTGCTCCAGCAGGGTGCGCAGCAGGCGGGCGCGCTCGCGCGACTGGCTGTCGTCGGGCAGCAGCTTGAGCACTACCTCGTAGCGGTCAGTAGCTTCGCGCCACTTGCCGGCCCGCAGCAGTTCATCGGCCTCGTCGCGCGTATCGTGGGCAATAATGGAGTTGTCAATGCGCAGCAGGGCCTCCACTGCCGGTTGCCAGTTTTGCAGCAGCGGCCCGCCGGCGCGGGCCTCGATCAGGGCCTGGCGGTAGGCTTCGCGGGCCTCTTCAAAGCGGCTGGCGCGTTCCAGCGACTGCGCCCGCCCGTAGGCGGCGCGCGCCTCGAACGGCACGCGGCTATCGGGCACAATGCCGCGCTTGAGGTTGTCCTCCACCTGCGCCAGACGCTCGCGGGCCTCGCGGTTGTCCGGGTCCAGTTGCAGGATCTCGGTCAGGGCATCCACCGCCTCGAAGTAGTCGCCGGCGTAGAACAGGCGGCGGGCGGCGGCCAGTTTTCCCGAGATGTCGGCGGGCGGCAGATTTTCGGCAGCGGGCGCGGCGGATGCGCCTGAAGGCGCAGGGTGCGGGGCGGACGCGGGGCGCTGGCCGGAGGAGGCCTGTGGCTTCAGGCGGGCGAGGGCCGCGGCGACCTCCGGGTGGCCGGCCAGGTCCGGGGACTCCAGCAATTCCACTACTTTGCGGCGCAACTGGGTGTTGAGGCCGGCCACGGTTTCCAGCGCGGCCAGGGCCTCCTGGCGCAGGGAGGCATCCTGTGGGCCGGGTTCGAGTTCGCGCAGCATGCGGTGCAACCCGTCCACGGCCAGGTCCACGTCGTCCAGCGTGGCGCTGCTGCTCAAACGCAGCCGCTCCTGGCGCAGGCGCCGGGCCAGTTGCTCGCGCCGGTCTGCCGGGGCGGCGGCCTGCGCCGGGCGCGCGGTCAGGGCTATGCTCTCTTTGTGGTCCAGCAGTTGGCGAAAAAGGGTGCGCACGGTCTCTTCCGCATCGGTCTGGAAGGCCTGCTTGAGCAACAAGCGGGCCTCGTCCAGGCAGTTCTCCAGCTCTTCCACGCTGCCGGCGGCGGCGCTGCGCTGGCGCAGGTTTTCGATTTGTGCGCTGAGTTGTCTGGGGGTCGGGTTCATCCTGTTCCTTATTGGTTTCGAGTAGGGGCGACCCCTGAACCGACCCTGAGGGTTTCAAAAACCCTCAGGGTCTGTTCAGGGCAACACGCGGTGCTGGTAGAACTCACCGGCGTCCTGATACAGGCGCTCGCTGTCACGTTCCAGTGGATTGAGCGTGTGGGCCTTGAGAAAGCGCTGGCGGGCGCGGTCAATAATCGCCTGGGCCTGGCGCAACTCGGCCAGCCCCTGCTGGATCTCCCGGCGGGCGGCGCGGGCCTCCTCGCTCACCGGGTAGCCCATCTCTTCCCAGCCCAGCACGGCGCCCAGCCGTCGCAGGCCCTCCAGCAAAGCCTCGGCGGAGTGCCCTGCGGGGGCGGATGGCAGCGCCTCCACGGCAAACCGGTTCAGCAGGTCGCACAGGTCCGGCAGCAAGGTCTGGTCCGCGCCAAAGTCAAGCTGGCTGACCGCGCGGAAGCGCTCGGCCACCGCCTGCGGGGAAGAGGGCACCGCGTGCGGCAGGCGGTCCTGATAGCGAAAATCGCGCCCGGTAAACACGGTGTAGAGTGCGCCGGCTACCAGATGTTGCAGGTCCTTGCGCTTCTCGGCGGCGCGGGCCTCGGCGCCGAGCGAAGGCCCCAGGAAGCGCGACACATTCAGGTCAATAATCCGCAGGCGCCGGCCATCCCAGTACACGTGCTCGGGCTTGTGGTCCCAATACACCACTTCGCGGGCGTGGGCCTCGCACAGGAAGTCGGCGAACTGCAGCGCCAGCGCCAGGCCCTCTTCGGTGGGCAGGCGCATCGGGCGTGCGCCCTCGCCGTCCGCCCCCAGGATCAAGTTCAGCAGGGAATGCTCAGCCGGCAGCAATTCCAGCGCGATGTACGGGCGCCAGCCGCGCTCGCGAGAGCGGTACATCTCCCGGCGGAAAGACTTCACATCCCGTCCGCAACTAAGAACCTCGCCGCCGGCCGGCCGTTCCTGTGACTGGTCGGCTACATAGCCGCAATCTACCATCTGATTGACGGTGCCGGTGTGCCGCAGCAGTTCCAGCAGCGCCACCTCGGTGGCAAATTGCACCCACACCCGGCCGTCCTGCAAATGCTCGCGGCGCATAACCTTGAAGGCCACATCCTGTCCGGACTCCCAGTGCATGGCCTGCGCCACTCGCGCCGAAAAGCCCGGCGCGCGGATGTCAATGTACTTGTCGAGTTGGTAAAGCTGCTCGAGAATTGGCATCAATGCCTTTCCTCATTTTGGGCGCGCCAGACTGGCGGAAAGCCGGCTGACGCGCAGGTTGGCCCCACGACTGGTCAGGTACAGGGCAACCTGGGGCGTCTCGGAAAAGGAAATCGGGGCGCTACACACGGCCTGATCGTCCACAAAAAACTGAAGCTGTCCGGTGGACGGGTCCCAGCGCAGCGTCAGGGTATGCGACTGGAACTCCCCACCGGCGCCAATGATCACCAGCGGGCCAACCGCGTTCAGCGGGCAGGCCATGTCGTCGTCGTCCGGCCGGGCGGCGCTCACTGCTGCGCTCACCACCGGCTGGGAGGTGAGCAGCAGCCGCAGCGGGCGCTGGCCGGGCGAGCGCACCTCCAGCCCGAACTGCGCCCCGTAACCGAACGAGTTTGGCTGGCTGGAATTGATGGTGAATTGTACCTCAACCGCGCGCAACCGGTCGCCCCATTGCTGGTCGGTCACCCTGGCCTGGAAGGCCTCGTCCAGCGGCAGAACTAGCTCGTTGTTCCCAAAAAAGGTGCCCAGGTGCCAGTCGCCCCGGTCATCTTGATACAGGCTGGGGCAGGGACTCTCAGGGCAGGCGCCGGTCATGATCATGCGGCGCTCGGCCAGGGCCGCCAGCAGGTCCAGCGTCAGCGGGGTCAGGCTCAGCGGGTCGAAGCCGCACTGCGCGCCGACCTCGGCAGCGCCGTAGCGGTCGGCCAGCCCCTGGTACAGGGCCGGATCGTTCGCCTGGCGGGCTGCGGCGCACTCCAGCAGCAATGCCAGCGGCGCCTGTGTGTCCAGGCCAACTCCCTGGGCCTGGGTCCAGTGCTGCAAAGCGGCGGCATAATCCCCGGCCTGGTACGCCTCCCGGCCCAACTGATAATAGGCGTTGCCCAGTTCCTGCAACAGCGCGCGCCCGCCGCAAGAAGCGTCGGCCGGCGCCAGGCCCCCCGTGACTCGCAGCACCTCGTCCACCACCAACTGCCACTGCCCGGCCCCGGCCGCCTGAGCGATATTCTGACAGGCGATCTGCAGCGGGCTGACGGCCGCGGTGGGTGGTCGGGGCGGGGTCACCCCGCCCGTACTGGCGGTGGCCGGGAGGGCAGTGGCAGCCGCGACGGTCCCGGTGTGCACGGCGACGGGCGCCCTGGCGGACGCCAGCTCGGCCACCTCGGTGGCCGGTTGCCCGGCGCGCGGCGCGCGGCCCCGCATCGCGATCCCCACGGCCAGCGCGACCAGCACGATCACTGCCGCCAGCCCGGCCGGCAAGGCCCAGCCCGGCCTTCCGCCCCCCCGGAGCCGGCTTCGCCGGGGGACCGGCTGCCTGGCCGGGGAGCGTTCCCCTCCGGCCCCGCGCGCGGCAATCGCGGCAAAGAGCGGGTAGATCGGGTCGCCGGGGGCCAGGCCGCGCTCCTGCAGCAGGGCAGCGGCGCCCACCCCGGCCTTCCGCGCCAGTTCCTCGTAGGTCGCCAACCACAGGGCCGGACGGCTCTCGCCGCGCACCGGGACTTGCGCCGCTATGTCCCGCAGCCAGTTGTACACCAGCGGGTCGCGCAGCAGACGGGCAGGGTCGGCCTCCTGCTCCACATGGGCCAGCAGACTCTGGAGCTGCTCCCGGCACAGGCGCGCGCCTTCCCTGGCCCTCTCCAACGGTCCGGCCGCGGCCCGCAACGGCACGTCGAGGTAGCGCGCGGGCAGGGCCAGCGCCCCCTCCAGGGCCTGGGTGAAAGCCGCCTGCGCCGCCGAAAAATCGCCCGCGCGGCAGTGATTCTGGCCGGCCTGCGCGTTGTGGGAGCATTTGAGCGCCTGCACCACTGTGGCGGAGCGCAAGGGGCCGGGGAGGGGCGACCCGCCGGGTCGCCCCTCCAGCCCCGGCCCGATCTCGGCCGGGTGCTCGATGAAGGCCTGCAGCGCCCCACGCAGGCCCGGCAACAGGGCCAGGCTCTCGGCAAGGGTAGCGCCTGGCGCCCGTTCGTACAGGGCCTGGCCATACCGCTCCAGCAGGGCGCCATGCAGGCGAGAGGCGGCCTGTGCTTCGCCGGCCTGCAGCGCCTGCCCCAGCCGCAGCAAGCCTGCCAGGCGCTCGTGACGGGCCTCGCAGGCGGGCGAGTCCCCGGCAGTCGCCAGCCTGGCTGCGGCCTCGGCCAGTTGGCCGCCGGCCAGGGCGATCTGCGCCTCGCCCAGGGCCACAAAATAGGCCACCCAGCGCTCGGCGGCCTCGTCGCCGTGGGCTTCGCGCGAGGCGCGCGCCCAGAGCGAGTGCATGGTCGCGGTGTCTGTAAGGCCCTCGTCCAGCGTTGCGGCCAGGCGGTTGCAGGCCAGCACAAAATCGGCGTCTGGCAGGAAGCGCCAGCCCCCGATACCTTCGGCAATCGGGGGCCAGCCCGCCCCGGCTACGCCGGTCGGGCCGGGGGGCGCGCTCCCGGCCAGGCCGGCCAGGCGGGCGGTCACGGTAGTGATGGCCGGCGCCAGCAGATCCGCAGCAGCCTGACGGTGCAGCCGGGCGGCGGCCTGCGCCAATTGTCGGGCGTGCGCCAGGCGAGCGGCGGCCAGCGTCTCGCCCCAGGCTTCCGCCAGGCGCGCCAGCTTGCTGCGCTCGGTCTGGGCCGCCGGCGACTGGAGGGCGGGGGTGGCTGCCAGAGCGAGGGCGGCCTCGGCGCGGGCCAGCCATTCGCCGAACTCGGCCGGGCCGGACTCGGGCGCAAGCCAGCCGGCATAGGTCAGCGCCTCGTCCAGGTCCCCGGCCTGGCGGCGCAGGCGGGCAAAGGCCGGGTTGTGCGGGTCGAGCGCCTCGGCCAGGCGCAGGCTGACCTCGTATGCCGGGTAGTTGCCCTGGCGCAGCAACTCGCCGGCGTCGCGCAAGTGGGTCGCGGTCGAATCGGCTGCCGCGCGCGCCTCGATCAGGGCTGCCGGCAGAGCCTGCAAGGGCGGGACGGCCAGCCCGACCGGGGCAGCGATCTCCAGCGCGGAGCGCCAATTCAACAGCCTGGCGGCCAGCGCCTGATACGCGGCGGCCAGCGCCTCGGGCGATCCGGCGCCCGGGTGCGGTTCGTTCTCTGCCAGATCAAGGCCACCGGCAACCACCGGGAGCGCAGCCAGCAGGTCGGACTGTAGCTCGCTCAGGCGCCGGAAGTAGCCATCCCAGCGCTCGCGGTAGACCTTGCGCCCGCGGGCCTCGATGTGAGCCAGCTCCTGGGTGAGTTGTTCGCGGGCCGGCAGATCGCCCTGCTCCACCAGCCGGTAGGCGCGGCCTAGCAAACCGGGCAGCAAGGGGCGCTGGATGATCTCGCCCACCAATTCCAGCAGTTTGTTTTCCGGGGCCAGCAGGTTGGCGCCCCCGGCTTGCAGGCAGGCAAGGGCCTGAGCTTCGCGCGCGAGGCCGTCGGCCAGCAATTCACGAGCGGCTTGCTGCGCCCGGCGCCGGAAGGTGGCCCCTTCGGCTTCGGGCAGGGTCTCGGCCTCAGCCGCCACGGTGCGGGCATACGCGGCCCACAGTCGAGCGCCGGCCTGCGCGTCGGGGGGCAGCTCGGCCAGCTCGCGCCAGTCGCGCTCGAACTGAGCCAGCTCCGCCTGACGTTCGCGAAACTGAGCCTGCAATTGCGCGGCGGTGGGGTCCGCCGGATGATAGCTCAGCAGGGCTGACAGGGCGGCCTGGGCGTCGGCCAGGTCGCGCGCGTCGCCGCTGTTCAGGGTAGCCCCCAGGCCGGCCAGCAGTTCCCCCCGCCAGCGCGCGCGGCCCCGAGCATAGGTCTCCAGCGCGGCAGCCATCTCCCCGGCGTGGGCAAAGCGTCGCGCGGGGTCGGGGTGCAGCGCGCGCGACACCAGCCGTTCCAGGTCCGGGGGGGCCGGGGAGTAGAACTTCGCCTGCCACCGGGGGGCGCCGGCTGCCTGCCACCCCGGCCCGACGGGCGAAGCCGGGGCGGGCTGGCTCAGCGTGACCGGGCTGTACTTGTCGCCGGTGATGAATTCGTACAGCAATTCGCCGCATTGGAAGACGTCGTCGGCCGGGCCGGGGGCATAGTCCTCGGCGGCAAAGCGGGCGTTGCCCCAGTCAATGACCTTGAGTTGCCCGGCGGCCTCGTCCCAGAAAAGGTGGTCGGCCTTGACGTCGTTGTAGACCACACCCGCCCGCTGGGCAGCCGCCAGCAGGTCCAGCAACTGGCGGGTGATGTTCAGATAGTCCCATTCGGGGAAGGGCTGGCCCTGGGCGTGGTAGCGCTGGATCAGAGTCGGGATCGGGATGCCGCGCGCGCGGGCCAACACCAGATAGTGGTAGCTGCCCTGCGGCCCGGTGGCCTCGCCGGCGTGCAGCAGCCGGCAGACGGCAGGGTGGTCGCAGATGCCGGCGACGCCCAGCACGCGCTCCTCGCGCCTGAGGTCCGCCACCGAAGCATGGTACAGGTCGGGGTTGGGCTGGGTGAGGCCGGGGCGTTTGACCACCACATACTCCAGCGCCTGCTCATCGAAGGCCATGAGCGTCTCGCCGGTCTTGCTGCCCACGCGGATTTCGTCGTAGGCGTATCGGTTTTCAAACAGCCCGGGTCTCGGCCCGGTCGGGTCGCTCTGTCTGGTCATTGCTATGTCGGCGGTCGGTTGGCCCTATTTTGCAGGGAAATGCGGCGGATGTCAAATGCGTCTCCGCCCGACCCGACAGCCCGCCAATTCTCCTGGCGGGGAGGGGTTGCGGAGCAGGGGACAAGTCGGAAACTTGCCCCTACGCTTTCACCCTGCCGGCCTCGGGGCGACCAGCCTCGGGGCGACCAGAGACGGTCGCCCCTACGCTCTCACCCGCGCGTGGATGCGCCCGCCCAGCCGCAGCCATGCCAGGCTCCCGTCCGGGCCGCGCAGGAACTCGCCCAACCCGCCCTGCCGGGGCGGATCGAGCAGCAGCAGCCGGTCCACGCCGCACAGCGCGGCCCGCACCGGCGGCGGGGCGGGCGGAGGCGGCGAGTCCGGGGTGGGGAAGCCGCCGCGCGGCGTGTCCTGCAGCCACAGCTCCCCCGCCTGCAGGTACAGGGTCAGGATATTGGCCGCGGCGCGGTATTCCCCCGGCAGGGGGGCCAGTTGATCGGCGGAGGCAGCGATGGGCTGAGGGTCGGCCTCCTGCAAACCCGGGTACAGCGCCAGCGCCCGGCGGGCCAGGGCGCGGTGCAGCTCGTCCCCGCGGTCAGAGTTGGTCAGCAATGCCAGGGCAAAGTTGTGGGCCGGGACCAGCACAAGGGTGGCGGCCTGGCCGTTGGTGGCCCCGCCGTGGCGCAAGACCCGGACGCCGTCCACCTCGCGGATGAACCACGCCACCCCCATAAAGTCGCCGTTGGCGGCCGGGACGCGCGGGGCGTGCATCTGCGCCAGGGTTTCGGCGCGCAGCAGCGGCCCGCCGTGTAGATGAAAGTGGGCGTAGCGCAGCAGGTCGTTCACGCTGCAAACCAGCCCGCCCAGCGCGTTGCCCGAGCGCGATAGCCCCCACGGACGGGCCACCGCCGGTTGGGCCGGAGCGGCCCCGTACACCGCCTCGTGCCCGGCCGCCACCCGATGGGTGATGGCCTCGGCGGCAAAGAAAAACGACCGTTGCATCTCGAGCGGCTCCAGCACCAGTTCCCGAATCAGTTGCTCGTAGGGCCGGCCGCCCACCACTTCCAGCAGCCGCCCGGCGAGGTAGAACCCGGCGTTGTTGTACGACCAGACCTCGCCCACCGGGGTAAGTTGGGGCAGGCCGGCCAGCTTTGTCAGGCTGCGGGCCAGCGCGTCGTCGCCGGGACCGGAGTCGTCGAAGTAGTCGCCCACCCAGCCGGCAGTGTGGGTGAGCAGGTGGCGGGGCGTGACCCGCGCGGCGGTGTCTTCGTCGGCCAGCCTGAGTTCGGGCAGATAGGTGCGCAGCGGGGCGTCCAGCGCCAGCCGGCCCTGCTCCACGTAGCGCATGATGGCGGTGGCGGTGACCGTTTTGGTAATCGAGCCGATCTGAAAGAGCGTGCCGGCGTCCACCGGCAGCGGGTGCTCCACGTTGGTGACGCCAAAGCCGGCGCTGTGTTGCCTCTCCCCATGTATCACGCCCAGCGCCACTCCCGGCACGTGCAGGCGGGCCATGGCGGCATTGATCTCCTGGTGCAAAGAGTCAAAGCCGTCCGTGTCCCTCACTCCCCCACCCCCTCGCACGTCTTCCGATACGCCTCCTCCCCAAAATACTGCTTCCACTCCGCCTCCGTCAGGTTGCGGTTGGCAATGCGGCAGGCGCTGGCCTGCCACGACTCGACTCGGCTTCAGCCGCCGGCATCTCTTGTGCCCCGGCCTGTTCCCCGGCGGGCGGCGAATTGGGGTGTTTGAGGACGCGCCAGATGGTGGAGGAGGTCTCTTTCAGAGCGGGCCACCATCGTGCGGATATGGAAACGCGCACTTCCGTCTCTGGATGCAGGAACGCAATTGAGGCGCCATCATCAATCCGGTATCCCTTGTCAGTCCTTTGAGTCCAGCCCAACTTGCCGAGTTCGACTTTGTACCAGTCTAAAGTCTCGTCTAACAATAGCGGCGATCTGAACATCCCTGTGATGACCTCGACAGTGCAATTTGGCTCGAGTACGACGCGCCACGTTGGATGGATCAGCAATTCGTGATTCTCCCCGATTCCGAGAATCGTGCTGTCCGGCGGAAGAGGCACATCCCGAGGCCATTCTTCGAATCGCAACCGGATGGATATTTCATCGCTGCTTCGCCGAAATTGACTGAGACTGGTCAGTATGTCCATGATGATACCTCTAGCATTTGCATGAGTGACTCAAGCGTCTCCGCTGTTTCCGCTTGCACTCCATAACCGCTCATGCCATCAGCAGTCACACGCGCCTCCCGTATGGCATTCAGGAAATTCTCGATCTCAGCCGGTGATCGCCCTTGCTTTAGCAGTATCTCTTCGAGTGTCATGCCCGGGTTTTTGTCGGCGATCTGCCGGAGAAAATTGTTCATTTCCCCAAGCCAATGATTCGCTTCTTCCGGCGAATACGCTCTGTTCTTTATTTTCTCCCGGTGCCTTTCGTCATCCTCCGGCGGCTTGAAAGGCGGAAACCCGCCGATACTGACACCACCCTGCATCCTCGACAGATGCTCCGCTGTTTGCCGCAGAAGTTTCTTGGTGCCCGGCGCCAACCGGGTGAGCGAGGCCGACGACGCGCCCTCCGCCCGGATAGTATAGCCCACTCCCGCAGACCGGCCAATCACCGGCGCAATGACGACCGTCAGGCCGGCGACGGCCAGCCCCAGCAGGGCGGCGAAACAGACAATTGGGACGTTGCGGCGCGCACTGACGTTCAAGACATGCTCTCCACTGAGGGCACAATTATACCGGAGAAGGGGAGAGTCGATTGGTGCGCGCCCTGCGACCGCATTGGCCGTCGTCGGGCCGGGCCTGTGACGAACCGCGCCCTGCTCGGCAGCGGCGGGGGTGGCGGCTTACGGGCTGATGGTGGCGTTCACGCTGGGCGCGAGGTATCTGCCGGTGTTTACCGCGTCGCACCGCGCAGAGGTACCGGAGATCGCGGCGGTCGTGAGTGCGGTGGCGGCGAGGGCGACGGGGGCGTAGAACACAAATGAATTCGGCGGATCGTGATCGGGCAATGCGGCAGGGATAGAACCGCGGATTATCACGCTTCGCGCGGCGCGGATTGGACTCGAGCCCATCCGCGTAGTTCTGTGCATCGGCGGTTCTCACCCCTCCGGCAGCCCCTCACACGTCTCAATATACGCCTCCTCCCCAAAATACCGCTTCCACTCCTCCTGCGTCAGGCTGCGGTTGGCAATGCGACAGGCGCTGGCCTGCCACGACTCGACGCTGACATCCCACAGGATGATCGTGTTATCCCCACTGCCCGAGGCCAGCGTCTCCCCGTCGGGGCTGAAGGCCACGCTGGACACAACGCTTGTGTGTCCGGCGAGCGGCGCGCCGAGTTGGACGGGCGACCGCGGGTTCGAGACAT
>CAYZNA010000079.1:3729-11537 GCA_964478665.1 uncultured Anaerolineales bacterium | reverse complement strand
AGTGCGCCGTTGAGGCGGGAAGCCCGGCGTCCCCGCGCCGGAGACGCAGTGCGCCCCGGCCCCATTTGAATCCGCGCCGGGGCGCAGCCCGGCTACTCTTCCGGCCGTATGATCACCATCGCCAACCCGGCGGCATACTGCTCCAGTTCCGCGCGGCCCGGATGGGCAGACACCCCCTCCGCCTTCAATATCGCGCCGATCATCCACGGGTGGCGGCGCAGGCGCAGTTCGATGAAATCGGCGATCCGCGCCGGGTCGGTGATCGCCTCGGCTGTGCCGCGCCAGCGGCGCGACTTCACCCGGACTTCCACGCGCGGGTCGGCGACGAGGTTGCGGAACCCATCGGCCTTCGGCCCGGTGACCGAGGCCACGTAGATCACGCCGTAAATTTCCTCGTACTGGAGCGGCGTCACGCGCGGCCGGCCGGTCTTGCGGCCCGTCGTCGTGAGCAAGGGCAGGAACCGGTCATGAGCGGGCCGAGGCCGAGGGCGTACAGCCGCTTTATCAGCCTGTTGGGCGGGTGCGGTAGCCGGCTTTTCGTTGGGGCCTGCTCAAATCCGATCTGATCGGGCCTGGCGTTTAGTTCGCTCGGGACCTCTCCGCTGGATGCCATGTTCGCCTCCTGTTTCACCGATTGTGCCCCGCAGCGGGGCGGGGCGGTCAGTGTCCGGCATGCCCGGCGCGGGCCGATATGGATCACCACCGGGCGGGCGGAGCCGTAGCCGGGTGAATCCCGGTAAGTTTACTCCAACGCGCGATTTGCGGAGGAAACATGTCCGCGTAGAGCGGGAAAATCAGCACTCGCACGGGGAGGGGCAATCAACGACAATGACAGGGACGGAGGCTGATCATGGACCCCACGATGCTGCAAATTCCCAAAGACCCGTATCTGGACTACAACGCGCAGGCGGCGCGCACGGCGCTGGCCTGCGTGGACTGCCCGCCGCCTGCGCCGTGTGTGAGCGGCTGCCCGCAGGGCGCGGATGTGCCCGGAGTGATGGCGCTGGTGCGGCGCGCGGCCTGCGAACGGCTGCCGCTTGCACGCTGGTTGCTGGACGAGGAAGGTCTGGCGACGGCGCAGATTGCGGACCAGATTTATGATTGCTACAATTAGCGGCTGGCGGCTGGTGCCGGCGACCGGCCGCCGGGGACTGCATGGCGACTCATACACTCACCTTTTCCCCTTCCGGCGCGACGGTTGCTGTCCCTACCGGCTCGCTGCTCACCGAGGCGCTGCGCCAGGCCGGACTGGAGATTGTGCAACCCTGCGGCGGGCAGGGGCGTTGCGGGCGCTGCGCCGTGATCGTGCAGGATGGCGCCATCCGGCGGCGCTCCACCATTCGCCTCTCTGCCGCAGACATCCAGGCCGGCTATGCCCTGGCCTGCCAGGCCGTGGTGGAGGGGGACGCCGCGGTTCTGGTGCCCGAGCAGGCCGAAGGGATCGAGCGCCGGCTGGTCACCGATCGCACCGCGCGCAAGCTGGCCCCGCCCTTTGCCTACGATCCGGGCCTGCATCAGAGCGTGCGCGCCTTCGACCTGCGCCTCGATCCGCCCACCCTGGCTGACTCCACCGACGACCTTGCTCGCCTGGAGCGCGCCCTGGCCGCTCACGGCCTGCGCGTCCCCGAACTGCCCCTGCCCCTGCTGCAGCAACTGGGCCAGCGGCTGCGCGCTGCCGACTGGCAGGTGACCGCCATCGTGGAAACCGACAACTGGCGCCGCCCGGACGGCCCGCCGCGCTTGATAGACCTCGTGCCGGGGGCGACCGTAGGGGCCGACCTACGTGTCGGCCCGAGGGCGAACACGCCGGTTCGCCCCTACGGCGTTGCCATTGACATCGGCACCACCACCGTCAGCGTGCACCTGGTAGACTTGCAGAGCGGCGAGGCGCTGGACAGCGCCGCCGAGTACAACGGCCAGATTGCGCGCGGCGAGGACGTGATCTCGCGCATTTTGTACGCGGGGAAGAACAGCGGATTGGCAGAATTAGGCGGATTGGTGCGGCGCACCATCAATGAAGTGATCGAGCGGCTGGCCGCGCGCAATCACGTCGAACTCGACCGCATCTACAAGGCAACCGTGGCAGGCAACACGACGATGATGCACCTGTTCCTCGGGCTGCCGCCGGCTTCCATCCGCCTCACGCCCTATGTCCCGGCGGTCAACCATCCGCCGCCTGTGCTGGCCTCCGAGGTCGGGCTGGAAATTCATCCGTTGGCGGCGGTGGACTGCCTGCCGGGCGTGGCCTCGTATGTGGGCGCCGACATCACCGCCGGGGTGCTGGCCGCCGGCCTGGCCGAGACCGACGAGCTTACCCTGTTCATTGACGTGGGCACCAACGGCGAGATGGTGCTGGGCACCCGCGACTGGCTGATCACCTGCGCCTGTTCCGCCGGGCCGGCCTTCGAAGGGGCCGGGGTGGTTTGCGGCATGCGCGCCACGCGCGGCGCCATCGAGGAGGTGTGGATCAACAGCCAGACCTTCGAGCCGACCTACCGCGTGATCGGCGAGACCCGGCCAAAGGGCATTTGCGGTTCAGGGCTGATCTCGCTGCTGGCCGAGCTGTCCGTCACCGGCGTGGTGGACAGGGGCGGGCGCTTGAAGATGGACCTGCCCGGCGCGCGCCTGCGGCAGGGCGAGCGCGGCCCGGAGTACGTGCTGGCCTGGGCCGCCGAGAGCGCCGCCGGACGAGACATCGTGCTCACCACAGTGGACATTGATAACCTGATGCGCGCCAAGGCCGCCATCTACGCCGGCTTCACCGTGCTGGCGCAGGGCGTGGGCGTGGACCTGGCGGACGTCAGCCAGATGCTGATTGGCGGCTCGTTCGGCAAGTACATCAACGTGGAAAAGGCGGTGCAGATTGGCCTGCTGCCGGACATGCCGTGGGAGCGCTTCAACTTCCTGGGCAACACCTCGGTGATGGGGGCCTACCTGGCCCTGCTCTCGCGCGAGGCCCGCGCCCAGATCCGGGCCGTCGCCGAGAAAATGACCTATCTGGAGCTTTCGGCGGACAATACCTTCTACGAGGCCTTTACCTCCGCGCTTTTTTTGCCGCACACCGACATGAGCCAGTTCCCCAGTGTGGCCCAACTGGTGGGAAACGGCAGAAACGCCGGGGGCTGAGCGGGGTCGGGAAGAAAGTTCCGCAGGGGCAAGGCCATGTCGAGCGCGCTAGAGTGCACCCGCTACTCCTTCAAGCAGCGCTCGGGATACATCCTCGGCGCCGGCGGCGGGCCGCTGACCCTGGGCCACACCGCCGGCGTCTCCCCGTGGCGCGACCCGGCGCCGCATCTCCACAGCCGCTCGGAGGAGTATTACCTTCTGCTGCGCGGCGTGCTGCACTTTGCGGTTGGGGGCCGGCGGCTCAGCCTGCACCCGGGCGAGATTCTGATGGCCCGGCCGGGCGTCCCTCACGCCGTGCTGGGCGGCGAGGGGCCGGTGGAGCATTTCGGCATCCGCGCCCCGGCGCTGGCCGACAAGCAGGTTCTCCCCGAGGGCCTGGCCGCCCTTCCGGTTGAGACCGAGACCGAGCGGGAACTGCGCCGCGAGTGGGGGGCGCGCATTCCGCTGGCCGGGGCGGAAAATCACAACTGCTGGCTGATTGGGGCCGGGGGCGCGCGGTTTGCTGCCGGGCATCTCATTCTCGCGTACCTCAACTTCCCGACTCCGGAAGCGGCCAATGCCGGCATCGGGACCCGCCACCGGCCGCACTTCCACCGCCGCTCGCGGGAGGTTTACCTCACCCTGCGCGGCAGCCAGACGCTGCGAATCGGGGGAGAGCTGGTGCGCATCGAAGCCGGCGAGCTGCTGGAGGTGCCGCCCGGCGTCAGCCACGCGCTGCAGGGCCGCGAGGTGCCCTACGAGGGCTTCACCCTGCGCGCGCCGCTGGACTTGCACGACAGGGTCGAAGTGGAGGATACTACCGTGAGCGAAGGGTACACCCATGAGCAACCCTGAGACTGATAGTGCCGAGCCGGTGCTGCGGCGCGTCCCGGAGCTGCGCCAGCGTTCGCGCCGGCTGGCGGCGGCGGGGATCGCGCTCGGCGCCTTCGTGCTGGCGACCGGGGCCATGCTCGTAGTGGACCGGCTGTGGCCGCGCTGGACGCTGGCCGGGCAGGTTGGCGTAGTGCTGGCGGGGTTTGCCCTGGCCGGGCAATTCTTCTGGCGCCGCCACGGCTACCGCCTCCGCTACGGCCAGATGGCTTATCGCCACGCCTTCCTGCGCTTCATGCTGCCCGGCCTGCCGCTGATGTTCGCCGCCATCTTCCACACCCTGTACCTGCCCGGCGAACGCGCCCTCACCGGCTGGCTCACCCCCCCGGCGACCGTGCTCGGGCTGTATTTGCTCGCCACCGGCCTGATCCTGTACCTGCGGGCCTATCGCGACTTCGGCGTGGACAACCTCTCGATGCTGTACGTCTATTTCCCGGGTGAGGGCCGGCTGGTGGATTCGTCCATTTACGCCATCCTGCGCCACCCGGCCTATTCCGGCGCGGTGCGCATCGGGATGGCTTTCGGGTTGTGGCGCGGGACGTGGTTTTCGCTGCTCTTTGGCCTGTTCACGCCGCTCGGCCTGACGCTCTGGCTGCGGCTGGCCGAGGAGCCGGAGCTGCTCGAACGTTTCGGCGAGGATTACGCGGAGTATCGCCGCCGCGTGCCGGCCTTCTGGCCGCGCCTGCAAGACGTGCCCCGCTTCTGGCGTTTCTTGATGTCTTGATGTAAGGAGGCAACCATGCGCTCGAATACCTTCTGGCCCATCATATTGATTCTGGCGGGGGTGCTGTTCCTGCTCAGCAATCTGAACCTGCTGCCCGGCAATGCCTGGGACTGGGTGTGGCCGGCTTTCCTCATCCTGCTGGGGGTGAACATTCTGTTCCGGCGGCGCGGCGTGGGCAGCTTCCCGGCCCTGCCCGATTCGCAACCGCTGGAGGGCGCGGCCAGCGCCCGCCTCACCCTGCGCCACGGCGCCGGCCGGCTGAGCCTGCACGCCGGGGACGATCCCGACTTGCTGTACAGCGGCGTTTTTGGCGGCGGCCTGGACAAGCAGATCACCCACAGCGGCGACCGGCTGGAGGCCACTCTGCGGCCGCGCTCCGATGATTGGGCGGCGTGGCGCGGAGCGTGGCCGTGGAACTGGGGCCTGCGTTCCGGCTTTGCCTGGGATGTGGCCCTGAACCCCGCTATTCCCCTGGCCGTGACTCTGGAGACCGGCGCCAGCGAGAACGAACTGGACCTCTCCGGCCTGCGCCTGACTGAGATAACCCTCAAGACCGGCGCCAGCGCCACCCGCCTGACCCTGCCGGCCTCCGCCGGACACACCCACGCCCGCATCGAGTCCGGCGCAGCCTCGGTGGATGTGCGCGTTCCCGAGGGCGCGGCGGCCCGCATCCACGGGGTGATGGGGCTGGGCGTGCTGGCGGTGGACCAGGCCCGCTTCCCGAAGCGTGACGGCGGCTATGAGTCGCCGGATTTTATCGGCGCCGCCAACCGGGTGGAATTGGAAGTGCAGGGCGGCGTGGGATCGGTGAGCGTGAAGTGAACCGGCCCGGCGTTGGGGATCGTCGCGAGGCGCGGGACAGGGTGGGCCGCCGCATCATTACCTATTCCCTGCGTCAGGATGGGCGTAACTCCGACGCCTATTACCGGGCAATTGCGGCCTTTGCCGACGACTGGACTGCCTCCGCAGCGCGGGAGGCGGGCGACCTGATTGCCGGCTTCCGCGACTACCGGCGGGAGGCCGGCCTGCCCGACCGCTCCGAGCCGGAGTGCGCCTTTGAGCTGCTGGCGCTGGGGGTGCTGTTGCGCCAGCACGGCGGCGAAGCGGCCCGCTCGCCGCGCTGGCTGACGGTGCTGCTGAGCTGGCTGGTGAGGCTGCAGGAGCAGCACCCCCGGCTGAAGGGCGCTGCCAGGCTGGCGCGCGGTTGGCTGGGCATGGCCGGCAGGCGGCCACAGTCGCAGGAAGCGACCGGGCCGGAGGTCGAGGGGCTGCTGGCATGGCTGCGCGCAAACGGCGAGGACGCGCGGGCCGAGCGACTGGCTCAGTGGGGGGCGTATCTGGAAGAGATCGGCACCGCGCCGGGGCGCAAGGCGATCGCCCGTTGCGTCCGGCTGGCGGAGGAGTTCGGCAGAGAGAGCGAAGCGGCGCTGGGAAGCTATACGGAGGGGGTACAGAGCTTCGTGGCCGGGGTCGCGCCAAAACGCCGGTTTCGGTATGATGCGGAGTTCGTCTCCCGTTCGCGTGAGGAGTATCACCTGGGCATGCTGGGGACCGAGCTGCTCAACCGGGCCTATCGCGCCCGCTTTCTGGCCGCCGGGCACAAGCTCGTGATCGTGCCGCCCTGCATGCGCGCGCAGCCGGCGGAGAAATGCAAAGCGATAGAGACCCGCTTCGGGGCGCAGTGCCAGCACTGTACCCCCACCTGCCGCGTGCACCAGATCACGAAGCTGGGGGAGAAGCGGGGCTTTGAGGTGTATATGATCCCGGACGAGCTGCGAGCCTTTGCGGGCAGCGCCGGGAGCGGGGGACTGGGCGTGGTGGGGGTATCTTGCGCGCTGACCAACTGGAGCGGCGGCTGGCAGACCGACGCCCTGGGTGTGCCCGCCCAGGGGGTGTTGCTGGATTACGTGGGCTGCGCGTATCACTGGGATGAGGAAGGATTCCCGACGGACGTCAATCTGAGAAAGCTGGAGCAGGTCGCCCTTCAGACCTGAATGGAGGTTGGCATGAGCACGGTGATAGATTGGCTGCTGGAAGAAGAAAACCCCTCCGTGCGCTATTTCGCTTTGCGCTGGCTGTTGGGCCGCCCGGAAGAGGACCCGGAGGCGAGGGCGGCGCGGGGGGCCATCATGCGCAGCGAGCCGGTGGAGAAGATTCTGGCCGCGCAGCAGCCGGAGGGCTATTGGGACAAGCCGGGACCGGGATACTCGCGAAAGTACCTCTCCACCGTCTGGCAGGTCCAGTTTCTTGCTGATCTGGGCGCGGACGGGTCGGATGAGCGGGTGCGGCGCGGCTGCGACTATCTGCTGGCCCACGCGCAGGCCAGCCACGGCGGGCTGTCGGCCAGCGCCAATGCCACCCCGGCCGGCGCGATCCACTGTCTGGATGGCAACCTGATTCGGGCGCTGATTGCGCTGGACTTCGGGGAGGACGAGCGGGTGCAGCGGGCGGCGGAGTGGCTGGCAGGGGCCATCACCGGCGAGGACTTCGATTGGTGGTTCGCTTCCAGCGTGTCAGGCCTCGGTTTCCGGTGCGCGGTCAACGATAAGCTGCCGTGCGCATGGGGAGCGGTCAAGTCACTGCGGGCCCTGGCAGCCGCGCCCCCGGCGCTGCGCTCCCCGCGCGTGGAGCGGGCGCAGGCCCAGGCGGCCGAATTCCTGCTGAGCTACGATCTGTCAAAGGCCGATTACCCGGCGTGGCAGGGCAAAATCAGCGGGGAGTGGTTCCGCTTTGGCTTCCCGCTTTCGTACACCTCGGACGTGCTGGAGGCGGCGCTGGCGCTGGTGGAGGCCGGCTACGGGGCCGATCCGCGCCTGCGGCCCGGGCTGGCGCTGATCCGCTCGAAGCGCGGCCCCGACGGGCGCTGGCCGCTCAAGCACAGCCTGAACGGCAAGATGTGGGCCGACATCGAGCAGAAGGGCCAGCCCGGCAAGTGGGTCACCCTGCGCGCGCTGCGGGTGCTGGAGGCTGCCCGCGAATAGGACAGGGCACGGATGCCCCCAGGAAGGAACGGCCGGGGGGACCCCACGGATAGGAAGGGCCACGGATGCCTTCGGCAAGGATATCGGTGGCCGCGGGTATCCGTGGG
>CAYZNA010000079.1:1929-3629 GCA_964478665.1 uncultured Anaerolineales bacterium | reverse complement strand
GAAGGGCCACGGATGCCTTCGGCACGGATATCGGTGGCCGCGGGTATCCGTGGGAGGGAACCGCGGGTGGGGCGTTCCTACGGATAGGAAGGGCCACGGATGCCTCCGGCACGGATATCGGTGGCCGCGGGTATCCGTGGGAAGGGACACGCCAGAGGGGCGTTCCCACGGATAGGAAGAGCCAATGACTCAGGCCGCGGGTGCTCACCATGGATGATGGCACGTTCACCTATGCCGGGTTTACGAAGCGCGTGGCCGCCTCTGCGCTCGACTTTATCCTGATCGCCGGCTATCTCGCCGCACTGTTGGGGGCCGGCCTCGCGCTGCAGCGGACCGGGCTGTGGAAACCTGCCGCGCCTCCATCACTGGCTTTTCTGGACCTGTTTGCCTTCCTCACGGCCGTGCTGCCGGTGATTCTGTATTTCACCCTTCAAGAGAGCGCGCCCGCGCAGGCCACGTGGGGCAAACGCCGGCTGGGCCTGCGGGTAGTGGGCGTGGGAGGCGGCCGGCTGAGCCGCGAGCGGGCGTTCGCCCGTTCGCTGGCTAAGTTCCTGCCCTGGCAACTGGCGCACACCAGCCTGTTTCACATCCCGGGCTGGCCGTTTGCCCCGGAGAGTCCCCCGCCGCTGGCGATGGCCGGGCTGATTCTGGCGCAGGTGCTGGTGCTGGTCTACCTCGGCTCGCTGGCGCTGGGTCGCGCCCACCGCACCCCCTACGATTGGGTCTCCGGGGCCTGTGTTGTGGTGGGGGGATGAGATAGACCTTTGCCGGCTCAGCCTGAGAGAATGAGAGTTTCGATTTCTGTGAGAACCGTCGGCCGGGCCGGGGCTTTGCGACAGATTGTGACACCATGAACCACCTGGCTTTCCTTACCCGCCTACCTCCCCGCCTCACCGCGTGGCTGGAAAAACGTCTCACCGCCCTGCCCGCCGTGCGGCAGAAGATTCAGGCCGAACTGGACAGTCTGCTGCCCGAACTGGAGAGCGCGGTCCGGGCGCCCCGCCGGGGCTTCCCCGCTTTCGCCCGCCTGCCCGAGGCCGGGCTGGCGGGCGGAACACCATTGCCATCATCGGCTCGGCCCCCTCCTTCCCCTACGGCATTGTGGACCCCATCGCGGAGATGTCGGAACTGCCGCTGCGGGGAGTGGTGGGGGAATTGCTGAGGCGGTACGTGGATTTGCTGTACCGGGTGTAGCGGGAGGCAGGGGCGGTATTCACCGCGCTACGCCAGCACCCAACTCAAGCGTTCGGTTTCGGGGAGCAGGCCGCGACCGGAGAAGAGGCCCGCTTTGACTTCGGCGCTGAGGCTCACGCTGGCGCGGGCGGCCTGTACGGTGGGCGGCAATTCGACGACGACGTACACGCTCTGACTGCCCGCGAGCGGGTGGGCCGGGCGCGCCTCGAAGGCCCAGCGCGCGGCGCTCTCGCCCACGCCGTCGGCGGTGACGACGTACACGTTGTAGCGCATCGCCACCACCCCGGCCACACCCGCGTCCATCACCTCCTGCGCCAGCGAGCCGAGGGCGCGGACTCGAGCGTGAGGATCACTCTCCCCTCTCCCTTCGGGAGAGGGACCGGAGGCCGGCAGACGCGCTGGCCGTTCCATCTGGCCCAGATCACTCTCCCCTCTCCCTTCGGGAGAGGGGCCGGAGGCCGGCAGACGCGCTGGCCGTTCCATCTGGCCCAGATCACTCTCCCCTC
>CAYZNA010000079.1:0-1829 GCA_964478665.1 uncultured Anaerolineales bacterium | reverse complement strand
CGCTGGCCGTTCCATCTGGCCCAGATCACTCTCCCCTCTCCCTTCGGGAGAGGGGTCGGGGGTGAGGTCCGCATGAGCCGACCGGCACGCATTGAGAACCAGCACCGGCACATCGGTCTCGACCAGCAGCTTGCCGAGGGCGGGGCCGCCCACCAGTTGCAGGTTCTCCTCCGTTTTGGAGTTCTCGAACGCGAGATAGCCGTGCGAACCTTCGCGCGAGCCGGAGAGCATCAATGCGCCCAACTTACGGAGGACCTCCAACGCCGATTTTGTGTCCGGCATGTCAACGTACAGGCCATGCCCGTCGAAGTGAACGATGTAATACGGGCGGCCCTCGGCCTTTGCCGCGCGCAGTACCTTCCCCAACCGCTCGAACGTCGGCGGGCGGAGAACGTCGAGTTCGAACAATTCCCGCGCGCTCTCGCTCAGCCCTTTGATCAGGCGGCTGGCGACCGAGCGAAACGGCACGTCGTCGCGCCCACCGGGGCGGCAGATGACGAGCAGGATTCTGACTTTCTCTTCGCCCTCCCGCTTCAGAAGCGAGGGTTGCCGCGCCGCTTTCGGATGTGCGCGGACAAACTCCTTCGCCGAGAGCGCGAGCGGGGCGTCGGTCTCTGGGTCGCGCATCAGTTCCCACGGAATCGCGGCGGCCTGCCGCACGTCGTCCACCACAATCTCGACGCGCGTCTTGTTCAACTGTGTGCGAAGCGTGGCCCACAAGTCACGCGCATCGTCGTCGGCTTGAAAGACTGATTTGAACAGCCCGCTTCCAATCTCGGCCAGCCGGCTTTCGACCCGCGCGGCGATGATCGGAGCGGGGTCGAGCGGATACTGGAGAAAGTCCTCCAGATACCAGCGCAGGTCTTCCTGATCTTGCTCGGTGAGTTTGAAGTCGAAGCGAGCGGTGGGGGCTTGACGCGCCCCAATGCCTTCGAGCGCGACTTCGACGCGATAATGGTCGGGGCCGTTGGGGAATTGGGAGAGGCGGAGAAGAGGCATGGCGGCGGGCAGCAGGCAGGAGGCAGTGGGCAGAAGGCTGCCGGTAGTTTAGCCCAAGGGCGGGGGAGCGCAAATCGGTGATCAGTAATCAGTAATCGGTGGGTAGGACAGGCCAGGGACCCCGGGCCACAGGCTGATCGGTAGAGCAAAACCCAGGTCACCGGACAAACATCACGCCTGTTTGTTACGTCCTTCACTATTGGCGCGCTCGTCAATCCCATAGAATCTGTGCAGTAGGTGATACACAGTGCCAAGTCTATCCGGTGAAGTTGCATTCATCACGGGCGCGGGCAGCGGCATTGGGACCGCCACTGCCCGCCGCCTGGCCGACCTGGGCGCAGCCGTCACGCTCATCGGTCGCCACCCCGGCCCGCTGAACCGGCAGGTGAGCGCCATCCTCGCAGCCGGTGGGCAGGCGCTGGCCGTACCCGCCGATGTCGGTGACTTTTCTCAATTGCAGACCGCTTTCGCCGCCGCGCATTCGGCGTTTGGCCCGGTTTCGATCCTGATCAACAACGCCGCGGTGATCGGGCCTGTCCGGCAACTGGCCCATCTCTCGCCAGAAGTCTGGGCGCAGAATCTGGGGACCAATCTCACCGGGCCATTTCTGCCTCCTTGCTGTATTGGGCCGGGAGTCTACTACATTTCCCTTATCTCAAATTGTCTGGACTTGCAAAACTGCTCTTGACAGGGGGCGGTGATCGGGTATAATCTGAGCGTAAGCACAAGGGAAGTCTCGCCGGCAGGTAGCGGCAGACCCGGATAACCGAAAATCTGTCCTTGCCATTATGAAGGTGTAGAGTGGAGTGCATTCCAGCGTTGCGCCCACA
>CAYZNA010000078.1:5668-11602 GCA_964478665.1 uncultured Anaerolineales bacterium | reverse complement strand
CTCTGGAGCGGCCCCGCCCGGTTGACTCTGGAACTTATATTTTTACAGACCCTAAGCACCAGCCACGGCAGCGATGCCCCGCCCTGGCGCAGAACGGCGTGTGTTTGCGGGCGCGCAGATCGGCTATCCCTTCCTTCTACTAGCGGCGACAAGGACACGTTTCTTTCCGTTCTTCCGCTGCACGCGTCGGCGATTGCTTGATTGCTTGCCCAACCCAAGTTCAGCCCGCACTTGTTCGATTGTGAGGTTCTTGCTACGGTCTCTTTCGCGCTTCCTCTTGGGCCTGCACGGTATGTCGTCCAGCGTCAACATGGGCAGTTTGAGCGCATCGTTGAATGATTTGATGTCTTCTGCGAGTTCTTTAAGCGACTGACCAACTGGCGCGACTTCGTCTTGTGTGCAACCCACTATCTCGCCGTTTTCGTCATACGTGACCGAACGAATGATGTAGTCCCCATCCTCTTCACGGAAGACACGATAGTTCCAAGTCAACATGGTTCACCTCTCTTTCTTTCCACGAAAGAACACGATGTTTTTCGGCTTCCAGCCCACAGCCTCGATGCTTACAATTCGCACGGTTTCTTCGACGTTGTAATAAACTCGAAACTGAGCGACGCGCAACTCCCACTCTGCGATTTCGTTGTCTCGACGCCGAAAACGATTGCGCGTTTGGATGTTTGGCTCGTAGGGTAGTTGAGAATAGATAGTGTCAATGATGACGTTCTGCTCATGCTTCTTGTTTGCCGTGATTCTGGGCGCCGGCTACCTGCACCACGCCGGCAAGAGCGGCGCGCCCCTCTCCAATCCCTGATTCGGAATCTTGTGTCGCTATCCCCCGGAGACCTATGAGCACCTACCTCCCTGAAGTTCGACCCATAACCGTCGCTCCCCCCGTGCCCCGCTCGGCCTCGCTCCTGCGGGATCTGGCGGTGCTATTCAAGTCAGGGAACCCGCTACATCCCCCACACGGTGATCGTGCGGCCCTGATAGGCCACCTCCCGCTCGAAGATCTTCTCGCTCCACGGCCTGGCCGGGTCCCGGTCGAAGAGCACCAGATGCCCCTCGCCGGCCCCGCAGCGGTCCATGTACTCCCAGGTCTGCGGTAAACCCTCGGCGATCGTCCGTTCCACCGAGCCAGCGACCACTTTCAGCTCGATCACCGCCCGCTGGATTACGGGCGGCAGGCCCCCGGCTTCTTCCTGCCCTGCCGGCCAGATCACCAGCAGATCGGTGCGCTTGCGTCCCAGCCCGTATTCGCGTTCGATCCGCCCGCCGCTGTTCACAATCCGCTGCAGGAAGGCCTGTAGCAGCAGTTGCGGCCCGGCCTCACGGTAGTCGAAGCGCTCCACCCAGTGCTCGGAGTGCTCGCGGAAGAACTGCTGGAAGGCGCGCAGCAATTCGCCCGCCTCCAGCCGCCCGTCGCGCACGTACCACGCCGGCTGGAAGGTGCTCTCCAGACTGAGCTGCACGATGAACCCCAGTTCGCGCGGGATCACCTCGCGGTAGATCGGGTTCGCCACTTCCAGCCCTGCCCGGCCGCGACGCACAAGGCCCAGGTCCACCACGTACTGAATGTCATCCTGACCGACGGCCCGTTCCAGGCTTTCGCCCTGCAGCATCGGGCCGAGCACTCGCCGCACCCGCGCTTCTTTCAGCTTATCGGTCAACTGGTCCAGATGGGTCTCCCGGCGGAGGATGATCTGCTCCTTCGCTTCCAGCACCATGGCAGCGGTAATGGGCCGGGCGCGTTCCCGCCCCGCTTTCACCTTGAAACAGGCCTCGTAGCCCAGGGCGTTCACCAGCCACGGCTGGCCGCGCGTCAGTTGCCACACCTGTCCCAGCGCCTCCGGCTCAAAGGCCTGCCCGGTTTCCGCCGTGTGCTGGGCGTACAACGCTTCAACCTCGCCCCGAAGGAAGTCGCCCAGGCGCAGCGACTCAGCTTTGATGTTGAAGGCGCTGCCCCCGGTGATCAGGGCCTTGCCCTCGTCGGTGCGCAGGCGGTAGTCGCGCACGTCGCGCACCCCACACAGAATCACGCTCTGAGGAAAGGCCCCCGGACGTTTATCGTACCCGGCCCGCAACTGGCGCAATACCGCGATCAACGTATCGCCGACCAGCGAGTCAATCTCGTCTATCAGCAGCGCCAGCGGCTGCGGGCTGGCCGCAGCCCAACGGGTCAGCAACTCCCCCAGTGCTGCGTGAGGCCCACTGCGCGCCAGGATATCGGAGGTCAGCGTGGCGGGGACCTGATCGCCCAGCATCAGGTCGGCGCGGGAGGCAATTT
This sequence comes from uncultured Anaerolineales bacterium, assembly GCA_964478665.1. GTDB lineage: Bacteria > Chloroflexota > Anaerolineae > Anaerolineales > CAYZNA01 > CAYZNA01. The sequence goes on along the minus strand of CAYZNA010000078.1, from coordinate 9,318 downwards.
CGTTCAAGATGGCCTGCATAGCCGCGGCCACGTCCTCTCGGGCCGCCTGCGCTCCTTCCACGTTGACGTACAGGCAGCGGTAGCGGCCCTGCTGGTTCAAATATTCCATCAGCGCCAGCAAAAAGGAGGTTTTGCCCGTCTGCCGCGGGGCATGCAGCACAAAGTACTTCTGCTGGTCTATCAGCAGCAGCACGTTATCCAGGTCCAGCCGCTCCAGCGGCGGCAGGCAATAGTGGAGGTCCGGGCGAACGGGGCCGGCGGTGTTGAAGAAACGCATGCCCGAATTATACTCCCTGCGCGCAGCCACGCACTGCCCGCCGCACTGTGCCGGACCTGTCGGTGTTATTCAGGTTGCGGATTGTGGCCTTGATGCTGTTGGCGACAGCCGGCGGGGCCTTTCTGGAGGCCGGCGGCTCGCGGTGCCGTGGGCGGCGACCAGGCAACCCGCTACATCCCCCACACGGTGATCGTGTAGCCCTGATAAACCACCTGCCGCTCGAAGATCTTCTCGCTCCACGGCCTCGCCGGGTCCCGGTCGAACAGCACCAGGTGCCCCTCGTCCGCTGCGCAGCGGTCCATGTACTCCCAGGTCTGCGGCAGCCCCTCGGCGATCGTCCGTTCCACCGAGCCAGCGACCACTTTCAGCTCGATCACCGCCCGCTGGATTACGGGCGGCAGGCCCCCGGCTTCTTCCTGCCCTGCCGGCCAGATCACCAGCAGATCGGTGCGCTTGCGTCCCAGCCCGTATTCGCGTTCGATCCGCCCGCCGCTGTTCACAATCCGCTGCAGGAAGGCCTGTAGCAGCAGTTGCGGCCCGGCCTCACGGTAGTCGAAGCGCTCCACCCAGTGCTCGGAGTGCTCGCGGAAGAACTGCTGGAAGGCGGTAAGCAGCTTGTCCACGTCCAGCCGGCCATGGGGGGTGATGTACCACGCCGGCTGGAAGGTGCTCTCCAGATCGAGCTGAACGATGAACCCCAGTTCACGCGGGATCACCTCGCGATAGATCGGGTTCGCCACTTCTAACCCTGCTCGACCGCGGCGCACCATCCCCAGGTCCACCACGTACTGGACATCGTCCTGGCTGACAGCCCGCTCCAGGCTTTCGCCCTGCAACATCGGGCCAAGCACTCGCCGCACGCGCGCTTCTTGCAACTTATCTATCAACTGGTCCAGATGCGTCTCCCGGCGCAGGATGAGCTGCTCCTTCGCCTCCAGCATCGTGGCGGCGGTGATGGGCTGCGAGCGATCCCGCCCGGCTTTCATTTTGAAACAGGTCTCGTAGCCGAGGGCGTTGACCAGCCACGGCTGGCCGCGCGTCAGTTGCCAGACCTGATCCAGCGCCCCCGGCTCAAAGGCCTGCCCGGTTTCCGCGGTGTGCTGGGCGTACAGCACTTCGACCTCGCTCTGAAGGAAGTCACCCAGGCGCAGCGACTCGGCTTTGATGTTGAAGGCGCTGCCGCCGGTGATCAGGGCCTTGCCCTCGTCGGTGCGCAGGCGGTAGTCGCGCACATCGCGCACGCCGCACAAAATCACGCTCTGGGGAAAATCGCGCGGGCGCTGGGCATACCCGGCCCGCAACTGGCGCAGCACCGAGATCAGGGTATCACCGACCAGCGAGTCAATCTCGTCAATCAGCAGCACCAGCGGCTGCGGGCTGGCGGCAGCCCAGCGGGCCAGTAGCCCATTCAAGGCTGCATACGCGCCGCCGCTGGCGAGCACCTCCTGCCAGACAGACTCCGGGTAGGGGTCGGCCAGGGTGGATTGGGCCTTGAGAGCGATTTCATACAGGATGGCCTGCATGGCGGCGGCCACGTCCTCTCGCGCTGCCTGGGCGCCTTCCACGTTCACGTACAGACAGCGGTACCGGCCCTGCCGGTTGAGAGTTTCCATCAGCGCCAGCAAGAAGGAGGTTTTGCCCGTCTGGCGTGGGGCGTGCAGCACAAAGTACTTGTGCTGGTCAATCAGCATCAGCACTTCGGCCAGGTCCAGCCGCTCCAGCGGCGGCAGGCAATAGTGGAGGTCCGGGCGAACGGGGCCGGCGGTGTTGAAGAAACGCATACCCGAATTATACTCCCTTACGGTTGTTGCCTCCGGCGCTCCCGAGTATACTTGCGGCATCTACCCGAAGGAGGTACCCATGCCCAACCATACTGATCTGAGCCAGAACCCCGCCCTGACCGCCCGCATGCGGGCGGTGGTCCAGCGCCTGAGCGACGCCGACCTGAGCCGGGAACTGCCCGGTGGCTGGACGGTGGCCTCCGTGTTGGCCCACGTTGCCTTCTGGGACTCGCGCGCGCTGGCCCTGCTGGAGCGCTGGGAGCGCGAGGGCATCGGCCCCTCGCCCCTGCCGGACGTGGACGCCCTGAACGACGCCGCCCGGCCCCTTTTGCTGGCCCTGCCGCCGCGCGCCGCCGCCGACCAGGCCCTGTCCATCGCCGGGGCGCTCGACCGCCGGCTGGAGGCCCTCACCCCGGAGCAGCTCTCGGCCATCGAAGCCGCCGGCCCGCCCTTTGGCCTCGTCCGGGGACACCGCACCGAACACCTGAACCAGATCGAGGCCCTCTTCCCCGCGCCCTGACTCGCGCGGGTTGCCGGCGCCCTGGGCCGGCAGACAGGCCGCCGCAGCCGGCCAATCCCCGCGATCTTTCTGGACCGGCATGGTATAATTCGTGAACCCCTGCACTTGCCGGTCGTTCCACAACCTCCCGAAGGCCAACCCCTTCGGGAGGTTGTGTGAGAGGCCCCTGCCGGACCGCGGGGTAGATCATGCCCTTCACCGACCTGCCCGAATTCCTGCACGCGCTGGAACAAGCCGGCGAACTCAAACGGATCACCGCTCCGGTATCTCGTGACCTGGAGATCACCGAGATTGCCGATCGAGTGACGAAAGGGCCGGCCGAGAAAAACAAGGCCCTGCTGTTTGAGAACGTGAGCGGCTTCGAGATGCCGGTGGCCATCAATCTCTTCGGCTCGGAGCGGCGCATGGCGCTGGCCTTGGGCGTGGAGCGGCTGGAGGACCTCAACCACCGGCTGGCGAAGCTGGTGGACCTGCGCCTGCCGCAGGGGCCGGGCGCCATGCTCAAGCGCGGCGGAGACCTGCTCGGGGCGCTGAGGGGCATCGGGCTGGGGCCAAAGCTGGTCAGGCGCGCGCCCTGCCAGGAAATCGTCGAACGCGAGAATCCGAACGTCAACAGCCTGCCGGTGCTCCAGTGCTGGCCCGCCGACGGGGGGCGCTTCATCACCCTGCCGCAGGTGATCACCCGCGACCCGGAAACCGGGACGCGCAACGTTGGGATGTACCGGCTGCAGGTGCTGGACGAGCGCACGCTGCTGGTGCACTGGCAGCGACACAAGGGCGGTGCCGCCCACGAACGCAGGGCGCGGCAGGCCGGGACGCCCTCCCCCATCCCGGCGGCCATCGTGCTGGGCGGCGACCCGGCCGCGATGTGGGCTGCCTCCGCCCCGCTGCCGCCCAACATTGATGAGTATCTGCTGGCCGGCTGGCTGCGCGGCAAACCGGTCGAGTTTGTGAAGTGCGTCAGCCAGCCGCTGGAGGTCCCGGCCCACGCCGAGATCGTGATTGAGGGCGCCGTGGACCCCGCCGACCAGCGCCCGGACTTCGCCCCGCCCCTGACCGACCTGCCGGCCGG
>CAYZNA010000078.1:0-5658 GCA_964478665.1 uncultured Anaerolineales bacterium | reverse complement strand
ACGTTACAGCCATCACCCATCGCCGCAAACCGATCTACCCGACAACCATCGTAGGCGCGCCCCCGATGGAGGACGTGTACATGGGCCTCGCCACCGAGCGGCTGTTCCTGCCGCTGCTGCGCCTGTTCTTGCCAGAGGTGCTGGACTACCACATGCCCGCCGCCGGGGTCTTTCACAACCTGGTGATCGTCAAAATCCAGAAGCGCTATCCCGGCCACGCCCGCAAGGTGATGTTCGGCCTGTGGGGGCTGGGGCTGCTGATGCTGGCCAGGGCTATCGTGGTGGTGGACGAGTGGGTGGACGTGCACGACCTGAATCAGGTGGCGTGGCAGGCGCTGGGCAACGTGGACTGGTCGCAAGATGTGGTGATCGTGGACGGCCCGGTGGACCACCTCGATCACGCCTCCCGCCAGCACTCCTTCGGCGGCAAGATCGGGGTGGACGCTACCGCCAAAACCCCGGAGGAAGGTCACCCGCGCGGCTGGCCGGAAGTGGCGCGCATGAGCGCTGATGTGCACGAGTTGGTGGCCCGGCGATGGGAAGAATACGGGCTATAATGGTCGCGGTTGGAGATGGCCTGCTGGAGGTCCAGTCTGAGAAGCTCAGGGGCCGTACCCCCGAGAGGAAGAGATACCGGGCTTTCGTCAGTGCAGACGGGGATGGCCGGGTTTCTGTAAACCGTGACGCGGCCATCCCAGTCTGAGAATGCGAAAAGCCCGCGCCTTCCTCGAAATGATCAAGTTCGAGCACACCGTGTTCGCGCTGCCGTTCGCCTACCTGGGCATGGTGCTGGCCGCGGGCGGCTGGCCCACCTGGCCGCAGTTCCTGTGGATTACCGTGGCGATGGCCTCCGCCCGCACCCTGGCCATGAGCGCCAACCGGGTGATTGATCGGGCCATTGACGCGCGCAACCCGCGCACCGCCGCCCGCCCGCTGGTCACCGGCCACATTTCGCTGCGTACAACGCTGGCCGGCATGGCGATTTCGGCGCTGGCGCTGGCGGTCTCCGCCTATGCCCTCAACCCCTTCACCTTTGCCCTGTTGCCCGGCGCCCTGCTCTTGCTGCTCGGCTACGCCTTCGCCAAACGATTCACCTGGCTCACCCACTTTCTGCTCGGCTTTACCGACGGGCTGGCCCCCATGGGGGCGTGGGCCGGGGTGCGCGGCAGTCTGTTCACCGCCGCCGACCTGCCGGCGTGGCTGTTGCTGTTCACAGTGATGGTGTGGATGGCAGGCTTCGATATCATCTACGCCTGTCAGGACGTGGAGGTGGACCGGCGCGACGGCCTGCACTCCATCCCGGCTCAGTTCGGGGTGCCGGTTGGGTTGGCTGTCTCGCGCGCCTGCCACTTGCTCACCGTGGGGGCGGTGGTGGCCCTGGGATTGATCCGGGGATTGGGGGGATGGTACTGGCCGGGCGCGGCCCTCACCGCCGGCCTGCTGGTATACGAACACTCACTGGTTTCACCGGAGGATCTATCGAAAATCAACCTTGCCTTTTTCAACATTAACGGTTACATCAGTGTGACGCTGTTCGCCGCAACGCTGGCAGCGTTACTAATGTGATCTCTGCCGCGCCGTCGGCGGAGGGAACCCGAACGACAGGCGCGCGCCTGCCCGGTCCCCGGCCCCCCTTCGCACCGCGCAGTAAAGAAAAATCGCAGTGGCGCAAAACTCACTTTTCCCGACCGCCGGAGTCAAGGCTTTAGCCGGGGGCGCGCGGCCAATCACCGGCTGAAGCCTCGACTCCCTGCCGACCGAAAGCGACTTTTGCGGTACTGCGAAAAATCCCACCCAAGGAGAAGAAAGATGAGCAAGACTCGTTTGCCCCTCGCCCTGATCGCGATGATCATGGCTCTCAGCCTGACGCTGGCCGCCTGCGCACCGGCGGCCGCGCCTCAGCCCAGCGCTGCCCCCACGGAGGCCGGCCCGATCACCATCAAGCTGGCAATGCTGCCCATCCTCGACGGCCTGCCGGTGTACGTCGCCGATGCGAAAGGCTACTTTGCCGCGCAAAATATCAAAGTTGAATTCGTCCCGGTGGCCTCCGCCGCCGAGCGCGATCAGTTGATGCAGGCCGGCCAGGTGGATGGCATGATCAACGACCTGGTCTCCACCTTGTTCTACAACAAGGACAAAGTCACCATCGTGGTGGTGCGCTTCGCCCGCACGGCCACCTCGCAGTATCCGCAGTTCCGCATCCTGGCCTCCAAAGATTCCGGTATCACCGACGTGGCCGGGCTGAAAGGCGTGGAGATCGCCATCTCCGACGGCACGGTGATCGAATACACCACCGACCGGCTGCTGCAGGCCGAGGGCTTCAGCGCGGACGACATCAAGACCATCGCCATCCCCAGAATCCCGGACCGGCTGGCCGCGCTGGGCGACGGCACCGTGAAGGCCGCCAACATCCCGGATCCGGCCGCTTCGGCGGCCATCGCCGGGGGTGCAACGGTTATCCTTGACGACACGAAGCACCCGGAATACGGCAACAGCCTGGTTTCGTTCAGCGCCGCGTTCGTGGCGGAGCACCCGGGGGCAGTGAAGGCTTTTCTAGCGGCCTACGAGCAGGCGGTGAAGGACGTCAACGCCGACAAGACCGCCTGGAATGACGTGCTGCTAAATAACAAATTGCTCTCAGAGGCGCTCATTGGCAAGTACACGCTGCCCGACTTCCCCACCGCTTCGGTGCCCACGGAAGCCCAGTTCAAGGATGTGAACGCCTGGGCAAAAGAAAAAGGCCTGCTCACCGCCGACCTTTCGTATGCCGACTCGGTGAACGCCGGCTTTCTGCCGTAGGATCTTAACGGCATACGGTTTCACTGTTTCCCGCCACTTCCATGATTGACGTGCAGTCCCTCACCTTTGCCTACCCCAACGGCCCGGCCATCTTCTCCGGATTCGACTGGTCGGCGGAGGTGGGGGACGCCTGGGCTGTGCTCGGCCCGTCCGGCTGCGGCAAGTCCACCCTGCTTTACTTGCTGGCCGGGCTGCGCCGGCCCTCCTCCGGCCGGGTATGCATTGACGGGCAGCTCATCACCCGCCCGCGCCCGCGCACCGGGCTGGTGCTTCAGGATTTTGGCCTGCTGCCGTGGGCCACCTGCGAACAGAACGTCAGTCTCGGGCTGCGCCTCCACGGCTTCTACGGGCCAGATGGCACCCACGCCCCGCGCGATCGCAGCCCGGGCGATTTTCGCGCCATCGCCGAAGGCTGGCTGGGCCGCCTGGAGTTGTCCCACGTGCGCGGCCATTACCCCTCCCAGCTCTCCGGCGGCCAGCGGCAGCGCACCGCCATCGCCCGCACCCTGGCGCTGAACCCGGACCTGCTGCTCATGGATGAGCCGTTCGCCTCGCTGGACGCGCCCACCCGCGAGGGCCTGCAAGACCTGACCCTTGAGCTGCACGCCGAGCAGCGCCTGACCACCGTAGTCGTCACCCATTCCATCGAGGAAGCCGCCTTCCTGGGGCGCAAAATCCTGCTGCTGGGCGACGCCCCGTGGATCATCCTCAACCCGCAGGCCGGTACCCCCCAGTATCGCGACGCGCGCGCCTATCAAGAAATCTGCCAGCAGTTGCGGGCGCACATGGGCGCTTCCCCGGCCGGGCCGGGGGCCGCCCGCCCGGTAGATCGCCGGAGGACCGGCGCCACCGGCAGGGGGTCCCGGTAACTGTGAAGATAAAAAAGCGACACCTGCTGTTCGGCGTTCTGGTGCTGCTGGCCGGCTGGCAGATTCTGGCGTGGGTGGTCGGCGCCGGGCTGCTGCCGCTCAAGGCGCGCAGCAACATCCTGCCTGGCCCAGTGGAGGTGTTCCCGGTCTTCTTCACCGCCCTCCCCGGCGAGTTGGGGGGGCACTTCGTGGTCAGCCTGTGGCGGGTGATCGCCAGCATGCTGCTTTCGGTGACGCTGGCGGTTCCGGCCGGGCTGGTCATGGGGCAGAGCCAGTCGCTCAACCGGCTGTTCGCTCCGCTGGTGTACCTCACCCACCCGGTGCCAAAAGTGGTGTTTGTGCCGGTGGTGGTGCTGTTTCTTGGCGTGGGCGACCTCGCCAAGATCGTGGTCATCACCCTGATTCTGTTTTTCCAGATTCTGGTGCCGGTGCGGGACGCCGCAGCCAACCTGCGCCCGGAGCTGATCCAATCGGTGCGCTCGCTGGGGGCGGGCCGCCGGGCGCTGTTCTTCTACGTGTACCTGCCGGCCAGCCTGCCGGCGGTGCTTACCTCGCTGCGGCTCTCGGTGGGCACTGCCGTGGCGGTGCTGTACGTGGCCGAGCTATACGCCACCCAGAAAGGCCTGGGCTACTACATCTTTCTGCAGGGCAGCACCTTCTTCAACTACCCGGCCATGTACGCCGGCATCGTTGCCATGGCGCTGTTGGGCCTGGGCATGTACTTCGCCGTGGATTGGGCGGAACGGGTACTTTGCAAGTGGGAGTTTGCGCAGTAGCCGGTTGACCTCCCCTACCAATGGGGTTACAATCTGCCCCACGAAAGCGAGGCCAACGTGCCGGTCACTCTGGAAAAATCTGTCGAACTTACTGTGGACGACCTGATCCGCGCGGTTGCGCAGTTGCCGCCCGCCGAACTGAGCGACTTCGAGTGGCGCTACGACGAATTGCGCATCGCCCGGCTGCGCTTCCGCGACTCGACACTCGCCCGGATTGCTGATGCCCACCGCCTCCCGGCGGCAGACCGCGTGCGCGTGCGCGAACTGCTCACCCGCAACCGCGAAGCCGACCTGAAACCGGAAGAAGCGCGCGAACTCGACGGCTATCTGAGCACGATGGGCCGGCAACTCGGTGCCGTTGCCGACGAGATTCTGGCGCTTGCAGAGCGCCGCCAGCGCACGCCCGCCAGACCTGCGCACGCATGACCGGCCCGTACATTCCCGTGTGGATGCGGGAGGCCATCATCCGTCGAGCCGGCGGCTGTTGCGAATACTGCCGCACCCCGGCAGCCTATTCCCCTGAAATCTTCGAGTTTGAACATCCCCGCCCCCGGCCGGGACAGACTGTGCCTGAACTGGACAATCTGGCGTGGTCGTGCCCGGCCTGCAACCGGCACAAGGCCACCCGCACGACCGCTGCTGACCCACAGACCGGCGAAGTCGTCCCGCTGTTCAATCCCCGCACCGACCGCTGGCCGGAGCACTTCGGTTGGAGCGCCGACCTGCTGGCGGTGGAGGTACTGCGGATGAACCGCGCAGCCGTCGTCAGATTCCGGCTGGCCCTGAAAACCGTGGGCCAGCACCCGGCCCAAATACTGGAAGAGTGACCCACCTCACCGGCCCCGCCCGCGCCCGCTACGTGCAGGGCATGTTTGCCCGCATCGCCCCGCGCTACGACCTGATGAACCGGTTGATGACCGCCGGCCAGGACGTGCGCTGGCGCAAAATCGTGATTCAACTGGCCGCCCTGCCCCCTGGCGGGCGTCTGCTCGACCTCGGCACAGGAACCGGCGACCTCGCCCTCACCGCCCTCCAATCTCTAATCTCCAATTCCCAATCCCCAATCCCCAATCCCCAATCTCCAATCTCCAATCTCCGGGCCGTCGGCGGCGATTTCACCCTGGAGATGATGCGCGTGGGGCGGCGCCGCCCCGGGGGGGACCGGGGGGGCGACCGGGGGGGCGACCGGGGGGGCGACCGGGGGGGCGACCACA
>CAYZNA010000077.1:4938-11688 GCA_964478665.1 uncultured Anaerolineales bacterium | reverse complement strand
AGTGCAGCAAGCCCAGAGCAATCCGGGCCAAGTTTGGGCTCTAAACTACAGAAGTAAGCGGTGATAATGGCGAGATACTCTTCTTTCGGCGAACACACGACATGGATCGGGCGTCCGGTCACGGCAGGATTTCAAAAGCCGGGCAGTGACTCAGTCGGAAGAGCGAGAAATGCCTGCGATCAACAGTGAGAATACGGCTTACGTTCAATCGCTCGGCTATCGCCACGATGACGCAATCCACGAAATCCACCCGGTTGTCGGCGTATTTCTCCAGGATGTCAGCGGCGCGAGCGAGATCGCCGGGGAGAGTAGATTCCAGTGGCAACTCGCCGGCAATGACCGACCGAAGAAACGCGATCAAAGTTGGGTAGCCGATGTCACGAATGACCATGTAGCTCAGTTCGGGCAGAACGACGTCTGGCAGGATAGGGTCGGGTTCTTCCTCCAGAGCTACAACGGCAATCTCGTGCAGATTATCATTCTCAGCGAGGGCCGCCAGAAGCAAACCAGTGTCCAACAGCGCGGTCATGCGTCGAAGCTCCACCCGCTGCGGCGATTGATCTCTTTCTCCAGAATTTCCTCGACCTGCGCGGAGGCGTCTGACTGCCGGGTGCGCCCGATGCCAATGAACGAATACCGCCGCGAGCGACCCGGTGAGCGGGATGCACTGCTGGCATCAGGTGGTGCGGGCGAAGGCGGCCGGCCCGGACGACCGTTATGGCGACATCCTCGTGGACACCAACCGCGCCCACGCCGTGTACCTGAAATGGAAGGCGTTCACCCGCCCGGCCCCCGGCCCCGGCAATCTGCGCCGCCCGCTGTGGTTTGCGCGCGCGGTGCGCCCGGCACAGGAGGCGTATTACATACGGGGGTAGGCCTCCCCACCCTTCCCACCCCCTTCGCGGCGGGGGAAAAGGGAGGGAGCGCGTATCTCCGGGATCGTATTGACTCGAGGTTGAATGACCCCGACCCTCCGACTCCCCACTTCCACCGACTGGCCCACCATCCTTGCCGCGGCGGACGCCTCCGCGCCGTGGAAAGCGCCGGAAAACCCGGAATGGCTGCGCAAGGAGAACATCACCGGGGCCGATCCTCAGGGAACCCCGAATCGGCGTATGAGTGATGTGGGTGTAGAATCGCGGCATAGAAGCAAGAATGCGCAGGAGCAGAGGGTTCAAACCATGGATCGGATTACTGTCAACCCCGGAATTCACTTTGGCAAGCCGTGTGTTGCCGGCACGCGCATCACCGTCCAGAGCGTTCTGGAATTGCTCGACGACGGCCTCTCTTTCAGCGAGATCATTCGGGAGTATTACCCCGACCTGACCCGTGAGGATATCCGCGCCTGCACTCAGTATGCGATTGCGCTGGTGGCGGCGGAAGACATTCACCTGTCGGCAGTCCCGGCATGAGGTTCCTGCTTGATCAGGACGTGTTCGCGGCAACCGCTCGTATTCTGCGCGGCCTGGGGCATGACGTCGTGTCGGTGGCAGAGATCGGCCTGTCGCAGGCAACCGTTTGACGGTGCAATTGGGAGGTAACTATGTCTGCTGAACAACCAGCTGCAGGGGACAACGCTCACACTCAAGAGAATGTTCCCCCCCCGGCCGAACCGGTATGGACCTTTCGCGGCTACCAGATGCGCCCGGCGGAGTTCAACACTGCCATGGTGCACTTCTACCGCGGCGAAATCCAGCGCTCCAACGTCTGGCGCCAGCGGCTGGACAATACCACCAACTGGGCGGTGGTGGCCGCCGGCGCGGCCATGTCCTTTGCGCTCTCCGACCCCAACCACCACTACGGGGTGATCATCCTCGACACCCTGCTGGTGACGCTGTTTCTGTGGATCGAGGCCCGGCGCTACCGCTATTACGAGCTGTGGAGCTACCGCGTGCGGCTGATGGAGACCGACTTCTTTGCCCCCATGCTGGTGCCTCCCTTTGGCCCCAGCCCGGATTGGGCCGAAAGTCTGGCCGAGAACCTGCTGCACCCCAGCTTTTCCATCAGCATGTGGGAAGCCTTCGGTCGCCGCTTCCGGCGCAACTATATGTGGATCTATTTGATCCTTGCCGCGGCCTGGCTGATGAAGACCTTTCTGTACCCGGCGCCCCCCGCCTCGATAGCCGAGTTCATCTCGCGCTCGGCGGTAGGCTCCATTCCGGGGTGGGTGATGCTGATCTTCGGGCTCGCCTACAACGGCGCCCTGTTCCTGATCGGTTTTGCCACTGCCGGGCTGCATCAGGCCACTGGCGAGGTGTTGCCCAAATGGGGCGAGTTCCCCATCCTGAGCACAATGTGGCGCTCGATGAGCGCGCCGGATACCTCCGCCAGCCATGCCGCCGGCAAAGAACGCGCGTGGCAGCGCCCGGCGCACAAGCGCAAACAACTGCTGGCCATGGTAATCTCTGCCCGTCCCCAGCAAATCGCCGACCGGGTGCTGCAGGAGCTGAAACGCGGCGTGACCGCGCTGCACGGGCGCGGGATGTACGCCGGACAGGAACGCGACGTGCTGATGATTGCGGTCACCATCACGGAAATGCAGCACTTGAAGAGTCTGGTGAGGGCCGAGGACCCCAACGCCTTCATCGTGGTGGCGCCGGCGCAAGAAGTGCTGGGGCGAGGTTTTGAGCCGCTGGGCGCCTGAAGCCTCCCGCTGGCGGGGTGTTCACAGACGCCAGAACAGCGGCAGAAAGATCAACACCACTACGAAAATCAGCAGGGTGAGCGGCCAGCCCACGCGGGCAAAGTCTCGAAAAGTGTACCCCCCCGGCCCCATGACGAAGACGTTGACCGGGTGGCTCACAGGGGCCAGGAACGCCATCGAGGTGCCGAGGGCGACGGCCATGGCGACGGCGCGCGGGTCGGCACCCATATCCTGCGCGGCGGCGATGGCAATCGGAGCCAGCACGACCGCCGTGGTAACATTGCCTATCACCTGTACCAGCAGCGTGCTCAGCCAGAACAGCCCCATGGTCAGCGTCAGCGGCCCCAGCCGGCCCACCCCGGCCACCAGCAGGTTGCCCAGCAGCGCCGCCGCCCCGGAACGTTCGATGGCGATGCCCAGCGGCAACATGCCGGCGATCAGAAAGATCGCCCGCCACTCGATGGCCCGATAGGCATCGTCCATCGTGAGGCAACCACCGAGCACCATCAGGGCCGCACCCAGCACCATGGCCTCCGCGATTGGCAGGAAGCCGAAGGCCGCCAGCCCCAGCACCCCTACCATGATCAGGCCGGCCCGGCCGGTCCGCTGCCGATCCGGGGGGCGTTCCGGCTCCATCAGCAGCAGGAAGTCCGGCTCATCCTGAAGCAGATGCAGCTTCTCTCGCGTCCCTTGCACCAGCAGCGCATCCCCGAAGCGCAGCGGCAGCTCGCCCAGCGCCTCGCGGATCGGGTGACCGTCGCGCCAGATCGCCAGCACGCTCACCCCGAACTTCTCCCGGAAGTTGATCTGGCGCAGCGTGCGACCGGGAAGGGCGGAGCGCGGCGCAATCAGCAGTTCCACCAGGGAAACCTCTTCCGAGTCCAGCTCGCCACGCCAGAGCGGGTCCTGCGTGGGCAGCAGGCCGCTCGCTCGCGCCTGCACCTTGTCCAGACTCCCCCCGATGTACACCAGATCGCCGGGCAACACCACCTGATCGGGGGAGGGAGCCAGGGTCACCTGTCCGGCGCGCGAAATGCCAATCAGGTGAAGGCCGAGTTTCTCTCCCCACCCGGCGCGGGCGATGGTCTCTCCGGCCAGCGGGGAGCCGGGCTGGACGTAAAGAACCTGAAGGTCCTTCTCCAGGCCGTACATCTGGGGCAGTTGGGCCTGCATGCGCTGGCGCTCGGCTTCCTGCCCGGCTGGCCAGCGGTCCGGCAGCCAGCGCCGCCCGAGCAGGGTCATGTAAGCGGTTCCGGCCAGCACAATCGGCAGCCCGACCGGGGCGAAATCCAGCAGGCCATAGGGCAGCAGGCCGCGGTCGCGCAGCGCGCTGGAAACGAGGATATTGGAGGTGGTGAGCAGGGTTGCCATGCCGCCCACCAGGGTGGCAAAAGAAAGCGGGATGAGCAGCCGCGAGGGCTTTACCCCGGTCCGGCGGGCCAGCCCCATCACCACCGGCAGCAGCACCGAGGCCGCGGCAATGTTATTCATGAACAGGGAAAGGCCGGCGCCGGCAACCATGATGAGCGGGATCAAACGTGCCTCGCCGGAACCGGCCAGCCTGAGCAATCGGCCGCCGATCACCCCGGTCACCCCGGTCCGCTCCAGCCCGGCAGTGAGGATGAAGATGGCCAGAATGGTGATTACTGCCGGCCGGCTGAAACCCGAGAAAGCCTCTTGCGGGGTGACAAGCCCGGTGGTGGCCAGCAGCACCATCACCACCAGCGCCACCAGGTCCGCGCGCAGGGCCTCAGTGATAAAGAGCGCAGCCGCCCCGGTCAGGATGAGAAGGACCAGAAGAATCTCGGGGGACACCGGAATGAATTATAACACCCGAAGTCGGGCACACCTGCCCGTGATGATCGCGCTGCCTCCGGGGTCACGGGGCGGAATTATACTACTTGACACTTCCGCCGGAGAGTGCTAACATCCTGCCCGCAGGACGCAGTTCTTCGGTAAGACCGACACGCCGCTCCGGCTATCCGCAGGGGCGGTTTCCTATACCGGGAGAGGCTGCGTGAAACTTTTTTTGATGCCATCAGGAGGCAAAAGGCAATGCCAGAACGCATTATCGGAACGGTCAAGTGGTTTAACGCGACCAAGGGCTACGGCTTCATCGGTCAGGAGGAAGGCGAGGACGTGTTCGTCCATTACTCCGCCCTTCAGATGGAGGGCTACCGCAAGCTGGAGCAGGGACAGCAGGTCGAGTTCTCGATCGAGCAAGGCCCCAAAGGTTTGCAAGCAGCTCAAGTCACCGCCCTCTAGCTTCTCCACCACGTTCACCCCGCCCGCCGGTGACCCCGGCGGGCTTTTTGTTTCATTGCCCCAAATCTCTCCCGGTGCTATCATCTCCCTATGACGGAAGAATCGCCTCAGGGCCGGGCGCAGGATAACGCCCTGTTCGCCGGCCGGAACTGAGCAATCACACGGGAGGTCAACATGGCGCTGCAACCCGGTCAAACCATCGGCCCCTATCGCATCCTACAGCAAGTCGGCATGGGCGGCATGGCAACCGTATACAAGGCCTATCACCCGGCCATGGATCGCACGGTGGCTCTCAAGATTCTGCCCGAGAGCCTGGCCGCCGACCCCACCTTTCAAGGCCGCTTCCAGCAAGAAGTGCGGTTGATTGCCAGCCTGGAGCATCCCAACATCCTGCCGGTGTACGACGCCGGGGTGGAACAGGGCATCCACTACCTTGTGATGCGCTATCTGGAGGCCGGCACCCTGAAGGAGCGGCTGGAACGCGGCCCGCTGCCGGCGGCCGAACTGGCCCGCCTGGCCGGACAACTGGCCTCCGCCCTGCAATACGCCCACGAACGGGGCATCGTCCACCGCGACGTCAAACCCTCCAACGTGCTGGCCGAAGGCGCCGCCGGCAACGCCTTTCTGACCGATTTTGGCGTGGCAAAGCTGGTGCAGGGCAGCAGCCGCTTCACCGCCACCGACGCGCTGATTGGCACCCCGGCTTACATGAGTCCTGAGCAGGCCCAGGGGCTGCCCGCCGACGCCCGCAGCGACCAGTATTCGCTGGGGGTGGTGGTGTACGAAATGCTCACCGGCCGGGTGCCCTTCGAGGCCGAAACCCCGGTGGCGGTGGTGCTGATGCACATCTCCGAGCCGCTCATTCCGCCGCGCACCTTCAACCCGGGCATCTCCGAGCGGCTGGAGAACACCCTGCTCAAGGCCCTGGCCAAAGACCCGGCCGATCGTTACCGCACGGTGGCCGAGTTCGACGCCGCCCTGCAGGCTGCCCTGCAGCGTGCCCAGGCCCCGACCCTGGCCGGGACCACTGCCGTGCCCCCACCCCTCCCCGCCCGGGCGGCCACCCTGCCAGGGGCGGCACCCTCCCCACCTCGACCGGTGGCCCCTCCGGCCTCCCGGCGCAAGCTCCCGGCCCGGGCCGTGATCGGGGCAATGGCCGGCCTGATTCTGCTGGGGGCGCTGATCCTGGGTGGGCTGCGGCTGGCCCGCCCCGGCGGCCCGGCCTCCCCTGCCGGCGCCCCGACCGCGGCCGCGGTCGGGGCCGGGAATCTGCCTCCGGGGCCGGCTCCGGTCCCCCCCCAGGGGAACGCGGCCGGCGCCCGGGGCTGGTCCACTGTGGTCGGCAACGCCGCCGTGGGGCAGGTCCTCCCGGTCGGGGATGAAATCTGGGCAGCCACCACCGGCGGGGTGATCGTGTGGAAGCCGGCCGATGGCAGCTACCGCCGCATCACCACCGCCGACGGGCTGCCCTCCAACTCGGTGACCGCGCTGCTGGTGGACGGCCCGGACGATGTCTGGGTGAGCACTGCCCTGGGGGTGGTGCACCTGGCCGGCGGGCGCGCAGTGCTGTACACCACCGCCGACGGGCTGGACAGCGACGCCAGCGGGCCGCTGCTGCGCACGCCGGAGGGGCTGCTGGTGGGCACCTCTTACGGCCAGGGCTTGAACCTGCGCGGAGCGGCCGACAACCGCTGGAGTCTGCCCGATTTCCCGTCCGGCTTCGACATTGCCGGCGATCCGGCGCGGCTGGAGAACAAGGTCAACTCGCTGGCGCTGGCCCCGGATGGCGCGCTGTGGGTGGGCACGGTGGACGGTCTGGGGCGCCGCGACGCCGCCGGCTG
>CAYZNA010000077.1:0-4928 GCA_964478665.1 uncultured Anaerolineales bacterium | reverse complement strand
GACCGCCGGGGGGGTGGTCGTGTGGAAGCCGGCCGCTGGCGGCTGCCGCCGCTTCGACGCCGCCGACGGCCTGCCGGCCGAGACCGTCACTCAGGTGTACTTCGACCGGGAGGGGACGCCCTGGGTGACCACGGTTGCCGGCGCGGCCCGCCGCACCGAGGGCGGGTGGGAGAGCATCCCCCAACTGGCCGAGCACACCGTCAACGCCATGCTGCAAACCGCCGACGGCCACTACTGGTTCAGCCTGGGCGGCGGGCTGGCGCGCTTCGACCCGGCCCAGGCCGACTGGCAGGAGTACGGCCCGGAGGCCATCGGCGCGTACGACGCCACCGGCCTGGCGCAGGACTCCGCCGGCACCTTGTGGGTGGGCACCTATGGCGCCGGGCTGGCCAGCTTCGACGGGCAGAACTGGCGTCATTGGCTGCCGGAAAACGACCCCGGCCTGGCTTCTTTCGTCCACCTGTTCGGCGCGCCGGATGGCGTGCTGTGGGCCGCCTCCGGGGATGGCGCCCTGGCGCGGCTGGACCCGGCCAGCGGCGCGTGGCAGCCCCGCCCCGGCCTGCCCGGCGGCGCAGTCCCGCGCGCCAGCGACTCCGCCGGGAGCCTGTGGCTGGGCACGTGGGAGGGGCTGGCGCGCCTGGCCCTCCCTGTCGGTGGCGACCTGACCCTGTACACGCCGGAGCAAGGGCTGCCGGAGGCCGAGATTTACGCCGTGGCAGTGGACGCCAGCGGCGGGGTGTGGGTGGGCACCCAGGCCGGGCTGGCGTACATGCCCGATCCGGCGGCCCCCTCCTTTACCGTGTACACCGCCGCCGATGGCAGCCTGCCCTCCGACGAGGTGCTGGCACTGCTGCTGGACCGCAGCGGCGCGCTGTGGATCGGCGCGGTGGGCGGCGCCGCCCGCTGGCAAGATGGCAAGTTCACGCAATTCCTGCCCGGCAACCCGCTCGACCCGGGGCTGTGGAGCGTGGAGGCCCTGGCCGAGGACCTGCAAGGGAACATCTGGCTGGGCATGGTCAGCGGCGGCCTGGCCCGCTACGCGCCGGCCGACGACCGCTGGACGCCCTTCGCGCCCGGCCAACCGATCGTGGGGCTGCAGGACGGCGACGTGCTCAGCCTGGCAGTCGCGCCGGACGGCGCGCTGTGGGTGGGCACGTACAACGGCGGCGTGGCACGCTACGATGGTACGGCGTGGCAGAGCTTTACCATCCGCGACGGCCTGTCCGGCAACAGGGTGGCCTCGATCTACATCCAGCCGGATGGGACAGTATGGTTGGCTACCGAAGGGGGACTGAACCGCTACACACCCTGAGGCCAATGCGCGCAAAGGTTGTCAGAAGAATCCCCGCAATTGGGGTGTGCGCGCGGGGTGCCCCGCCCGCACACCCCAATTGCGGAACACATCGCTGACATGGGTTGTGTACACACCGTTCCGCTCGTGGAGGCCCCTCAGGCCCGGAATGGTTGTATAATGCCCGCAAAGCCCGGAGGTAAACTATGGCCAAATTTGTCAGACCCCAGATCGAACTGAACTCCAGAGAGCAGGAAGTGCTCCAGACGCTGTCGCGCAGAGGGGCGATGCCGCCCGGCCAGTTGGCCGCCGAGACGCTGCTCGTGCCGACGGAACTCAACCGTCTTCTGGACGGGTTGGCCAGCTTTAAGCTGGTGATCGTTCGCGAAGACAACACGCCGGACGGCAGGGTGGTGATCCTCACCGGCGAGGGGAAAGAGGCTCTGGGCCAGATCATGACGGCGCAATACAAGTCGAGCGTCTGAGGGAGGACGCAGTGAGTCGCTGGATGGCGCGCGATCCGGGTGCGGGTATGCTCTCGCTCGGACCGCGCGCTTTGATTTGAAAGGGGGAAAGCCGTGGACCAAAAGGCCGAACAAAAAACACGGGGGCAGCGGGCGTGGCCGGCGGGCTGGACCGTCTTGAGCGCCCTGCTCTTGCTGGCCTTCGCTGTCTTCCTGTCCTTTCCACTCGACAAACTGCAAACCGCGCCCTGGCTGAGCGCGTTGCAGGCCACGTGGCGCTCCGGCATGGCGCGGGGCGGGCCTTACGGTCTCGTAGCCCTGATCGGGGCAATCATCGGGCTGGCAGAGATCACTGCCACCTTTCCCCACTACCCGCGCGAGGCGCTGGGCACGGTCTGGGCGCGAGTGCTGGTGCTGGTGAACGCGGTAGCGGCGCTGCTGGCCTTTGTGCTGGTGGAGGCTTACACCACACCGGCCACAACCAACCGCCTGCTGCTGGCGCTGGGCGTTGGCCTTGGCCTGCCAGCGCTGATCCGCACCCGCTTCACCATCGCCAGACAGATCGGCGGGGAGGGCGAGGGCAACGAGGTGAGTGTGAACCTCGGCTGGCTGTACGATCAGTTTCAAGTGCTGTGCAAGACGCAGATTGACCTGGACCTGATGAAAGGGCGGCGTTCGGCGGTGAACCGGCTGCTGGCGCGCTTCCCCTCGCTGCAGGAATTGCACGGGCTGGCGGCCTACACCATCGAAGCCCGCGAGACGCTCGCGCCGAAGGAGGAACAGACGCGCAACCGACAACTGGAGACGCTCGCCAGCCAGCAGGCCCCCACCGACATCGCCCGCGCCAGGATCGCCCTGTTCATCCTTGAGACCGGCGGGCAGGCCTACGTGGACTATCTGCTGGAGCAGATGCAGGAGACCGGGCCGCCTGCCTCCGGCGCCGCGCCCCCACCCGCCGGCCCGCAGCTCACCGCGGCCGAATCGCTGGTGAAGCAGCTCGTGGAAACGCTCTCGCTGGCCGACCTTGTGGCCCTCGCCACCCGGCTGATCTCCAACCCGGACCTGCTGGGTTGGATGACGCAGACCGCCGCGCCCGCCCCGGGCGTGACCGAGGCCCAGCAGAAATCGGCCATCGCCTACCGGCTGGTGCAGGAGGCCGGGGCGGAGGCGGTGCAGAGGGCGCTGGAGAGCGGGAAGGGCTAAGCTGACGCCGTGACCGGGGCGAGCTGCGGTGCAAGGCGCCAGGCCGCGTGCTCGCCGACAACGGCATCACCAGCGGTTGCGCCGCCGGGCTTGTACTGCCCGGAGTCCAGCGTCACCCGCGCGCAGATGGCGGTGTTTCTGGTGCGTACCTTCAATCTGCCGTTGCCGTAGGCCGGCTTACCCCGCCATTTGCACGGCGTGGCCGAGCACGACCTGGGTGACGTTGTCCGGGTCAATGCGGATGACCGGCTCGCGGGTGGGCAGCAGTCGGCCGTCTTCGAGCATGAAGTGATAGTACGCCCAACTGAAGGCCCGGTGCAGGGGCACGGCCTGCAGTTGCGCCTGCGGAACGTCAAATAACTCGTCGTTCATCCGGGTCATCAGCCCCCAGATCACAGAGGGGTAATTCTGGTCAAAGTTGATACTCATAAAGCAGTACGGGCGGCTGCTCTCCGGGTCAAGGTCCACCTGCAAATCGAAAATGCCGGAGTCGCGATAGCCCTCGCTGTCAATCTGCGGGCGGGGGTCATCGGGGCGGAGGGCTACTGCTTCCAACAGTCCGGGCCAGCGAAACGTGAAGGTCAGCGTGCGCAGCATGGTTTCTAACCTTTACAGCCCGAAATCGCGCAGTTTGCGCTGCGCATTCCGGTACAGAACTTCGGGGCGGGGCGTTTCACGATAGCCTTTGACTTTACCGCTTTGCTGCGGGTGGGCGTTGTACAGGAACTTCACCAATCCCGCGACTTTGACGATCGCCGCCATTACCCGGTACCTACGCCTGTGGCACTCGTAGTAGCGTTTGTAGTAGATGACCGTATCTTCCGGCGCGGCCGGATCGCGAATGACAACATCAGGGTGCAACAGCGCGCGCGGAATCCGTTCCAACTCGGCCAGAAAGTCTATCTGCCGCTTGCTAAGTATACCCCGTTTTCGTGCTTGTTGTCCTGCCCGCTGAGGCTTTTATCAGGCCCTCAACCTCCCCCCCACCGCTTCCTCCAGCCGCCGCACAATCCTCCCCCGCACCTTTGCCACCTCCGCGTCGGTGAGAGTCTTGTCCGCCTGATAAGTAACCGAGTAGGCCAGGCTCTTCTTGCCGGCGCCGATCTGCTCACCGCGATACACGTCGAACAGGCGCACTTCGGACACCAGCCGGCCTCCCGCCCCGGCAATGGCCGCCGCCACCGCGGCCGCCGGGGTGGCCTCGTCCACCACCACAGCCAGATCCTCCAGCACAGGCGGCACGCCGGGCACCGGGCTGACTTCGTAGCGATCGGGGACGCGGGAGAGGAGCAGTTCGAGGTCGAGTTCTCCGGCCAGGACGGGTTGATCCGGTAACTGGTAATTGGGGAGTACGAGCGGGTGCAGCTCGCCGAAGACGCCGACCTGTGCATCCTCCAGCAGCAGCCGGGCGCACTTGCCGGGGTGATAGGCGGGGTGCTCGGCCGGCTCAAAGCGCACCCCATCGAGGCGCAGGGCTGCGGTCAGGCTCTCGACGATCCCCTTCAGGTCAAACAGGTCCACCGGCGAGCTGTCGGCGCCCTGCCAGTGCGGGTCGTCGCGCGGGCCGGTGAGGGCCAGCGCCAGCCGCCGGGGTTCGTCGGGCAGCGCGCCCTCTTCCCCCACCAGATACACTGCCCCGATCTCGAAGACGGCCACCCGCTCGCGGTGGCGCAGGTTGCGGGCCAGCACCTCCAGCAGGCCGGGCAACACCGCGTGGCGCAGAGCGGCGCGATCCGAGACGATAGGGTTGGCGAGGGTAAGATAGGGCCGGTCATCGGGGCGGGTTCCAGACGGCAGGGCGCGGGCCTCGCGCTCCGGTGTGGTCAGCCGGTAGGTGATGATCTCCTGCAAGCCGGCCCGCACCAGAATATCACGCACACGCTCCTCGCGCTCCAGGCCGGGGTTGCCCCGTTGGGGCGGGATGGTGTCGCTGATCTGCGTTTCGGGGATACGGTCGTAGCCGTAGATGC
>CAYZNA010000076.1:6154-11700 GCA_964478665.1 uncultured Anaerolineales bacterium | reverse complement strand
CACGGTGGAAGTGCAGGTCGTTGGAGGCACGTACACCAGCACGGTGGCGGATATCACCACCGGTTTCGACCTGGCGAACGACCTGGTCTCCGGCGCCGGCCCGGCCAATTCGGAGATCTTCCTCATGACGTGCCAACGGGAAGGGGTGGGACAGTGCCACTGGTACGAGGCCGAAGCAGCCACCGACGGAAGCGGCAACTACAGCAGCGCGCTCTTCGGCTCCGGCGCGCTGGATCTGGATCGAATGAGTTGGGTCTACGCCGGCCACAGTGACACACCCCGCGCCGACACTACTTATGACGGCGCGCCGCCTCTCGCCCGAGTCAACATCACTTACAACAACGTGGCCGGCATGGCCGAGGCGGGCGCGACGGTCACGGCCACGCTGCGCGACAGCGGCGGGGCATTCAAAGACGAGGCCAGCGCCGTGGCTGAGCCGTGGGGCTACTACGCGCTGTACTTTGACGCCGACGTAATCCCCGGCGACAGCGTGGAAGTGACCGGCGGCGGGGTCAACACTACAGTTGTGGTGCAGAACCTGACCGCCTTTGCGGACGCCAACGCCGACACAGTTTCCGGCGAGGCCCCGGTCTCCGCACCGATGTACTTGTACGGCCGGCGCTGGCCGGGCCGCTACTTCGGCGAGCGCTTCACTGCCGGCGCGGATGGGACGTACACCTACGCTCTCGGTGGGCGGCTCGACCTGCTCAACGGCTACAGCGGCCACGTCTACTACGCCCAGGCCGACGATCACCGCGCCTTCTTCCACTGGTACGCTCCCGTGGTGCATGTCAACCAGACACACGACGGCGCCTGGGGCTACGCCCCCCGGCCGGGCGATAGCGTGACGGTCACCGTGCGTGATGCCGGCGGAGGCCTGAAAGGCCAGCAGACAGTCGGCGCCAGCGGAATGGACGGCTACTTTGAAGCCTTCTACGATGGCAGCGTAGACATCGCGCCCGGCGATACGGTGGAGGCTGCCACGGGCGACTGGTCCACCGTTGCGACGGTGGTAGACCTGCAGGCCACGCTCGACCTCGACGCCGACCTCGCCTCCGGCACCGGCCCCAGCAACACCCTGATTCACGTCCAGACCTGGGACTACGGCTACGCCGACCTCTGGGTGCCCACCGACGGGAGCGGCAACTGGATGGCCGACCTCAGCGGCATGGCCGACCTGCAGGCCGGGTCATCGGTGCGCGTGGCCTACGAGGACGCCATCGGTAACGAGACGTACATATACGTCGTCCTCTCCTATGTGCAGGTGCAAGAGAGCCACAACTGGGTGGAGGGGTCGGTTGCCCCGAACGCGGACGTGCGTCTGAACCTGTGGGATGCGGGCGGCAACCTGAAAGGCGCGCAGGACATTCACACCGGCGGCGACGGCTGGTTCAACACCAATATCAATTGGCTGGACGGCAACTGCTGCGCCGACATCCTTCCCGGTGACACGGTGGACGTGAACGACGGCGCGCAAACCTTCGTCGTCCCGGTGAACGCCAGCGAGGGCCACGTGGACGCCGACGCAAACACGTTCTGGGGTCACGTCTCCGACGTGCCTTGCCCGGCCCGCGTCCGCGCCGGGATCTGGTCGCCGTTCGGCGGCCCGAGCGAGGAGTTCTGGACCGACGGGGATTGCAACTACTTCGTGGACTTCTCCCCCTACGACGTGCGCGTGGGCCAATGGGTCAACCTGTGGTACATCCGCCCGGATGGCAACATGGTGGGCCACATCGCCACGCCATTGCGGCTGAGCGCAAGCATGAGCAACAACGGGGTGTGGGGCTGGGCGGAGCCCGGCGCCACCGTACACCTCACCCAGCGCAACCCCGGCGGCAACATCAAAGAAACACAGGACGTCACCGCAGGCCCCGACGGAAACTACGGCACGGGCTTTACCGACCTGCTCAATGGCGACACGCTGGAAGGCCAGTACAACCCCTCCGCCTCCCTGCTGCTGAACCTGACCGCGCAGGCCGACCCGGACACCGACACCGTTTCCGGCGAGGCCGAGCCGGGCGCGTACCTGTGGCTGGACGTCAACGGGCACGGCGACAACATTCACCGCGAGTTCTGGGTGGACGAAACCGGCCAGTGGAGCGTCTGGGTGGGTGACCAGATGGACATCCGGCAAGGCCATCAGGTGTGGGTACACACCGAAAACCGCGACGGCCACGAAACCCACTTCAACTTCGGCCTGCCTTCCGTGGAGGTGCACTTCCGCAACTACGACTGGGTGCAGGGCACCATGACCGCCAACAGCAACGTCCACCTCACCCTGTGGGCGGAGGGCGGCGCGGTGGTGAAAGGCTGGCGCGACGTGGGCACGGACGGCGATGGCTGGTTCTGGGCCGACATCTATGACCCCGACGGCAACTGCTGCGCCGGCATCGCCCCCGGCGACACGCTGGAACTGACCGACGGCGTGCAGACCGTGGTCATCCCCATCAGCGACATCAGCGGCACGGTGGACTCGGCTGCCAATACCTTCTGGGGCCACGTCTTCGACGCCGCCTGCCCGGCGCAGGTGCGCGTGGAAATCTGGTCGCCCTTCCAGGGCTGGGGCGAGGACATCCTCACCGACGAGAACTGCGACTACTTCTACGACTTCTCGCCCAACTACGACGTGGGGGTGGGCCAGTGGGTGAATATCTGGTACCGCCGGCCGGACGGCCACTCGCTGGGCGCGGTGTTCTCCGAACTGCGCCTCGGCGCGGACCAGACCGGCGACTGGGTGTGGGGCATCGTCGCCCCGAACGCCACCGTCAACTTCACCCTGCGCGACCTCGACGGCAACGTGAAAGCCGAGCGCGAAGCCCTCACTAAAGACGACGGCTTCTACTCCTTCCCCTTTGAGGCCGACCTGGCCTTCGGCGACACGCTGGAGGGCGCGTACAACCCCTCCGCCTCCCTGCTGCTGGCCCTGAGCGCCGTCCCCGACCTGGATACCGACGCCGTCTCCGGCACCGCGGTTCCCGGCTCGTACCTGTGGCTGGACGTGTGGGGCCACGACTCCGGGGCGCACCGCGAGTTCGTGGTGGACGAAAACGGGGAGTGGAGCGCCTCCTTCGCCGGGGAGTTCGACTTCCGGCCCGGCGACGAGGGCGTAGCCTACACCCAAGGCCGCGACGGCCACGAAACCAACCTGCACTTCTGGCTGCCCTTTGCCCGCGTGAACTACGGCTGGGATTGGGCTGATGGCCGGGCCGCGCCCGGCGCGGAAGTCGGGCTGGAGGTCTTCCGCGACGGCCTGCTGGCCGCCACCGGCGCCACCGTGGCCGGGGGCGATGCGTGGTTCGGCATCGAGCCGCGCGACTTCGAGGACCAGCACTTTGACCTGTTGCCCGGCGACGTGGGCCACATCACCGGCGGCGGGCTGGACGAGACCGTCACCCTGATCCCCATTGACGGCGCGCTGGACGTGGACGCCGACGTGGTCTCCGGGCAGATGCACGACGCCGGCTTCCCGGCGCAGGGCTGGGTGGAGGTCTTCTTCCCCGGCGGCGGCGACTGGCACGGCCGGTTTGTGAACATCGAGGCCGACGGCAGCTACTTCGCCGACTTCTCCGGGGAGATGGACATCCAGCCCCACCATCAGGCGGCTGTCTGGTACATTGACCCGAACGGCAACTACGCCGGCAACACTCTCAACATCCCGTTCCTGCAGGCCAACGCCAACATCAGCCACGACTGGGTGAACGGCGAGGCCTCGCCGCCCGGCACTCGCGTGGACGTCACCGTCTGGCGCAACGGCGAGGTGTTCGCCACCGGCCAGGCCAACAGCGACGGCAACTACTGGTTCCACACCGACCTGTGGACGCTCGACGGCCAGCGCGCGGACACCCGCGTCGGGGACGCAGTGGAAGTGGCGGCCTCCAACGGCCACGCGGCGTGGCTGGAGCTGATCCCCATCGCCGCCGCTCCCGACCCGGCCGGGAACACCGTCTCCGGCCAGATTCAGGGCGGCCCGCTGCCGGTGGAAGTGGACGTGGAGGTCTGGACCGAGAACGGTACCGGCCAGACCGTAATCACCGACGAGTTCGGGGATTTCTTCGCCGACTTGAATCCCTTCGACCTGCTGCCCGGCCACTCGGTCGCCGTGTGGCAGCGCCGCCCCGACGGCCATCGCGTGGGCATCGTGCGCTCCGCCCTGCGCATCGCCGCCAGCAGCGCGTGGGACTGGGTGTGGGGCGAGACCCTGCCCGGCGCGACGGTGAACGCCAGCGTCCTCACCGGGGGCGGCACCGTCGGCACAGGCGCCACCGTGGCCGACGAAGACGGCAACTACGGGCTGGACCTGTACAGCGAGGGCGAGCGGGTGCAACTGAACATCGGCGACCTCGTCACCGTGGAAGCCGACGGCTACTCCGCCGATTGGCTGCTGCCCTACCTGACCGCCGGGGCCGACCCGGATAACGACACCGTGTGCGGGCAGGCCCCGCCCAAAGGCCACCTGCGGATTGACGTGTGGGGTTACGGCAGCGAGGACGGCTACGCCGACGAAGAGGGCAACTATTGCGTCTACGTGGGCGACTGGGTGGACATCCAGCCCGGCTTCAGCGGCGAAGTGGCCTTCTTCGACCACCAGCGCTACGAGTTCCAGGTCGGCTGGGCCTTGCCCTACGTGCAGGTACAGGAAACCCACAACTGGGTGCAGGGCGCGCTCGTCCCGGACGTGGATGTGAACGTGGCCGTCTTCGCCCCGGACAGCAGCCTGAAAGGCTGGCAAGACGTGCGCACCGACGGCAACGGCTGGTTCTCGGCCTTCAACCTGGCCAGCCCGGAAGGTTGGTGCTGCATTGACATCGCCCCCGGCGACACCGTGGAAGTGACCGGCGGCGGGCTGGCCGTCGTCGTGCCGGTGAACGGCAGCGAGGGCCACGTGGACATTGAGGCCAACACCTTCTGGGGCCACGTGTCCGACGTGCCCTGCCCGGCTCACGTCCGCGCCGAGATCTGGTCGCCCTACGGCCCCAGCCAAGAACTCTGGACCGACGGGGATTGCAACTACTTCGTGGACTTCTCGCCCTACGACCTGCGCGTGGGCCAGTTGGTGAACCTGTGGTACATCCGACCCGATGGCAACCTGGTCGGCCACTTCACCGCCGCGCTGATCCTGCAGGCCGACATCACCTACAACGGCGTGTGGGGCAACGCCGAACCGGGCGTCACCCTGCACCTCACCCAGCGCGACCCCGACGGCAACATCAAAGAAACGCAGGACGTCACCGTGGGCTTGGACGGGAACTACGGCACGGGCTTTGCCGACCTGCTCAACGGCGACACGGTGGAGGGCCAGTACAACCCCTCCGCCTCCCTGCTGCTCAACCTCACCGCGCAGACCGACCCGGATAGCGATACCGTTTTCGGCACGGCGGAACCGGGCGTGTACCTGTGGCTGGATGTGTGGGGCCACGGCTCCAGCGCGCACCGCGAGTTCTTCGTGGACGAAAACGGCAACTGGGGCGTCTCGTTCGCCGGCGAGTTCGACCTCCAGACCGGCGACTATGGCCGCGTGCGTACCCAGAACCGCGACGGGCACGAGA
>CAYZNA010000076.1:0-6144 GCA_964478665.1 uncultured Anaerolineales bacterium | reverse complement strand
TTCCAGGGCGGCTGGAGCATTCCGCACCTGCCCTACATCCGCGTCAACCAGTCCCACAACTGGGTGGACGGGCAGACCTCGCCCAACGCCACCGTGTGGCTCACCCTGTACGACGGCGACGGAAACGTGAAAGGGAGCAGCTCCACTACCGCCATGGGGGACGGCTGGTTCAACGGGGTCAACCCCTGCCAGCCGGGCTGCGACATCCTGCCCGGCGACCGCGTGCATGCCGACTTCAGCGACGGCGTCTCCCGCGACGCTGACGTGCTGGCCATGGCCGGCGCGGTGGACCCGGACGCCAACACCGCCGCCGGGCAGGTCTTCGGCGGCGGCTTCCCCGCTCCCATGCGCGGCGAGGTCTGGGCGCCGGGGGGCACGGCGACGGACGGGGGCACCGACGAGGCCGGCAACTACTGCCTCGACTTCAACCCCTTCGACGTGCTCCCCTCGCACATGGTGGCCGTGTGGTACTTCGAGCCGGATGGCGACCAGATCGGGATTGTGCGCGCGGCCAACTTCGTGCGCGTGTATCCCTCCGACGACTGGCTGTGGGGCCAGACCGCGCCGGCCGCCTCGGTGCTGATCGTGCTGCGTGACTCCGGCGGGGCGCTGAAGGGCACCGCCTCCCTCACCAGCGACAGCGAAGGCACGTGGGGTTCGCAGGTCTTCCGCGCCGGCCAGCCGGTGGAGATTGACACCGGCGACGCGCTGCAAGTGACGGCTGGCGGGACCATCAGCACCGTCCACATCCCCAACCTGGTTCTCCTGCCGGATGCCGCCGGCGACCTGATGTACGTGGTCACCGACCTGCCCGGCCACCAGTTCGAAATCCGCTGGGATTCCTTCCCCGGCGCGGGGGACCTGCGCAACCAGACCAACGTCACCACCGACGAGACCGGCCTCGGGTTTGTGGACTTCAGCGGCCTCGGCGGGCTGGAGTTGGGCGTTGATGGCAGCCTGTACTACTACGACCAGAACGGCAACAGCGTGGAGCCGCGGTGGCTGGCCCGGCTGGACTCGGTGAACCCGACCGTGGTCTACAACGACCGGGACACCGAAATCGCCGTGTACGGCACGCGCTTCTACGACGAGCCGGGCGAGGTCATGCTGGGCGTGCTCGGCGGCCCGCCCACCATCTTCCTCCCGCGCACCTTCGTCTCGGAGTCCGAAGTGCGCGCCACCGTGCCGGCCGGCACCCCGCCGGGCCTGTACTTCGTGGAGACCCTCTTCTCCGACGAACGCATCGGCTTCTTGACCGACGTTCTCAGCGTGCGGGAGCCGCTGGTGGTGGACGACATCGCCTGCGCCGTGCAGTACGACGAGTGGCTGTGCCGCGAGGACCCGGCCGCCTCCGCCGGTCACTACCGGGCCGCCTCCCTCGCCGGGCAGGCCATCACCTATCGCGCCACCCAGACCTCCACGGCGGTCACCTTCATCACCTACCGCGGCCCGGATCAGGGCAAGGCCCGCGTCACCATTGACGGCACCAACATGGGCACGCTCGACCTGTACAGCCCCACCCCGGAGTACCAGCACCCGGTCACCTACAGCGGCCTGCCCAACGCCCGGCACACCATCGTGGTCACCGTCCTCGGGCAGAAGAACCCCGCCTCCAGTGGCTTCGAGGTGCGGGTGGACGCCTTCCGGGTGCGAACTACCACCGTGGAGGACGACAGCCCGGGGCTGCGCTACAACACCTGGACCGGGCTGGCGCTGGCCCAGGCCCTCGGCGGCAGCCTGCGCTACTCGCCGGCGAAAGAGGCTTCGATCTACTTCGACTTCAATGGTACGGAGTTCGGGTGGATCACTGCCCGCGGGCCGGTGCTGGGCAAGGCCGAGGTGTACGTGGACGGCGCGCTGGCAGCCACGGTGAACCTGTACAACGCGAGCTGGCAGTTCCAGTACCCGCAGCTAATCGGCGGGCTGGCAGACGGGCCGCACCACGTGCGCATCCGCGTGCTGGGGGCGCACGACCCGCGCTCGCGCGGCAACAACGTCATCTTTGACGGGTTCAGCGTGCCATAACCGCAGGCGCGGCCGCGTGAGGCTCTCGCTGCTCGCCAGCCGGGGCCGCCCGAGGCCATACGCCTACTCTTGATAACCCACTGCCCGCCAGCGCGACACGCGCTGGCGGGCAGTGCGCCTTTTTGGCTCAGCGGCAGCTACGTTCCGCGCGGCGAGCGCCAACCAAAGATGGCCCCGAGCAGCAGCCCCAGCGCCCCGGCCTCGATCAGCGCCCGGACCAACGACAGACCGGCCTCCAGCCGCCGGACCGGAGCCTGCACGCCGCTCAAGGTAGTCCGCGCCAGCGGGCGAAAAAACTCACACGCCCTCCCCCAGCACCCTGTCCACTTCCTCCAGTCCCACCCACAGACAGGCCGCGTCCCCGGCCGCGTGGCGCGCTTCATTGGTGAACCCGCTGCGCGAGAAGAACGCATAGGTCACCTGCCAGCGCTCGACCGGCGCCGGGATGACTTGCGCCGCCCGCGCCAGAAAATCGGCCACCACGCCGCGCTGAATCGGCTCGGCGGTCCACTTGCACTCGCCCAGCAGCAGCGCGTGCTCATCCTCGTTGATCGCCAGCACGTCAATCTGTGGCCGGTGTGTCCCCCAGAATGAGCCGACCCGGCGCGGCACAAACGGCAGCCGGCCGGCGTCTCCCTGCCGCAGCACCCATTCGCGGCACAGCTCCTCAAAGATGTGCGTCCCCACAAACTCGGGCAGGTGCTTGCTCAGGTTCTGCCAGACCTGCTCTGTAAGACCCCGCTCCAGCAGGGTGCGCGCCGGGGCGAGAAAGCGGTAGTAGAAGCGCAGGTAATGGTCGGCGACGCGGTAGCGCCCCTGCTTGCTGCGCTCGGGGCGACTCTCGGTGGCCGGCGCCTCGCGCGCCACAATCCCGAGATGTTGCAGCACGCCAAGATACTTGCTCACGTTCGAGGGTTGCAGATCGGCCATCTTCGCGATCTCGGTGCTGCGGCTGAACCCGGCCGCGATGGCCTCCACGATGGCGACGTAGTTGCGCGGCTCGCCGAGCTGATCGCGCAACAGCGCCCCGGCGTCGTCCATGATCAGGCTGGAGGAGAGCAGAGCGCGGAGGTTTTCCCCGGCCGGGCGCGCCGGGTCGAGTTGCTCGAGGTATTGCGGCACGCCGCCCACGCAGGCGTAGATGCTCGCTCGCTCGCTGGCAGTATAGCCCGGGAGAAAAGCAGACAGCACGCCAAAGGGCAGCGGCTGCAGATGCAGGCTGCGGCTGGCGCGGTTGTACAGCGGCGAGCGATAGGCCAGCACCTCGCGCTCGATCATCCCGGCGTGCGAGCCGGTCAGGGCCAGCAGCAGGTCGCTGCCCTTCAGACGGTGGTCCCACAGGCGTTGCAGGGTGCTGGTCAGGGCTGGTTCGGCCTCAATCAGATAGGTGAATTCGTCCAGCACGATCACCAGCCGCCGCTCCTGCGCCAGCCGTGCGACCTCGTTGAGCGCGACCTCCCACGAGCCATAGCTGAAATCGGCCGGCAGGCTCTGGCCGGGTGACAGGTAGGTCTGAATAGCCCGCGAGAATGCCCGCAGTTGCGCCCCGGCGGAGGTGCGATCGGCCGTCCAGAACAGGGCCGGGTGGCCACGCGCTTCCAGCCAATGGGTGAGCAGCACGGTCTTGCCCACCCGGCGCCGGCCGTACAACACCAGCATCTGCCCGCCCGGCCGGGCGTACAGATCGTCCAACTGGGCAAGCTCGCGTTTGCGATCGTGAAATGCCATGGATGTATCCCCTGAGTATTATACTCCAGCGATAGTTTCTATCCGATGTAGCGCGGGCATTCCCATGCCCGCGCTGGCAAAAAGCGGAGATGCCCCGCCGGCAGAAAGCACCCTGACCCGGCAGCACGGGTATACCGCAAAAGCGTCGGGGCTGCCTGTGGGGCAAGCTTGAATCTTGCCCTGCGACCGGCGGCAAGCTTGAATCTTGCCCTGCGACCGACAGTTTTGCGTTGTACCCCGGCAGCACTTCATAGCGACGCAACCGGACGGCCTGCGCTATAATGCCTCCCGCGGCAGCCAATGACACAGAATCCCCTCGTTCTTCTACGCGGCGGCGGCGACCTGGCCACTGGCGTGGCGGTGCGCCTGCACCGCGCCGGCTTCCCGGTGATGATCGCCGAGCTGCCGCAGCCGCTGGCCGTGCGCCGGGCGGTGGCTTTCTCCGAAGCGGTGTACGCCGGGGGCATCACCGTGGAGAGCGTCGCCGCGTGCCTGGCCGCGGACCCTGCGGCCGGGAGGCGCTGCGCGCTGCGCGGCGAGATCGCGGTGGTGGTTGACCCCAACGGAGAGAGCGTCCACAGCCTGCGCCCGCCCATCCTGATTGACGCCCGCATGGCCAAACGACCGCTCGACACCCGCCCGGAGCAGGCCTCGCTGGTGATCGGCCTCGGGCCGGGGTTCGTGGCCGGGGTCCACTGCCACGCGGTGGTCGAGACCAACCGCGGCCACCACCTCGGACGGGTGTACTGGCAGGGGGGCGCCGAGCCGGACACCGGGCAGCCGGAGCCGGTGCGCGGCTACCACGTGGAGCGCGTGCTGCGCGCCCCCACTGCGGGCATCCTGCAGGGCCGGCGCCAGATTGGGGAGAAATTACAGGCCGGCGACCTGATTGCCACGGTGGACGGCGCCGAACTGCGCGCCCCCTTCGCCGGCGTGCTGCGCGGGCTGATCCACGACGGGCTGGCCGTGGCCGCCGGGCTGAAGGTGGGCGACCTTGACCCGCGCGGCCTGCCCGAAACCTGCTTCACCATCTCCGACAAGGCCCGCGCGGTGGGCGGCGGCGTGCTGGAGGCCGTCCTCGCCCACGGACCCACCCGCGCCTTGCTGCTCGGTCCTCCCGGCGCCGCCCATCCCCCGCAAAAACTCTAACTCTAACTCTAACTCTAACTCTAACTCTAACTCTAACACCAACTCCCAATGCTACTCTCTCACGCCCTGCGCGTCGGCCCCGGTTCGGTGGTGGCCTTTGTGGGCGGCGGCGGCAAGACCGCGGCCATGTTCCGCCTGGCACAGGAACTGGCCCCGCGCGTCCCGGTGATCACCACCACCACCACCCGCATCTTCTCCGCGCAGATCTCCCTCGCCCCGATTCACGTCCCGGTCGCCTCCCCGGACGATTTGCCCGATCTGGAGCAGCTCCTGGCCGAAAGGGGTGACCCGGGTAGGGGCGACCCGCCGGGTCGCCCCTACCTGCTGCTCACCGCTCCCCCGGACCCCTCCGACCCGGCCAAAGCCCCCGGCCTTTCCCTCGAAACCCTCGGCGTTATCCTGGCCCGGACCGCGTCCCTGTCGCCGGTGGTGCTGGTGGAGGCCGACGGCTCGCGCATGAGGCCGTTCAAGGCCCCGGCCGCGCACGAGCCGGTCATCCCGCCGCAGGCCACCCACGTGGTCTCGGTGGTGGGCGTGGACGCCCTCGGGCGTCCGCTGAGGGACGAATACGTGCACCGCGCCGCGCTGGCAGCCGAACTGGCCGGCGCCGCCCCCGGCGACCCGGTCACCCCGGAGGTGGTGGCGGCGGTGCTCACCCATCCGCAGGGCGGGCTGAAAGGCGCGCCGCGCGCGGCGCGAGTCAGCGCGCTGATCAACAAAGTGGAGT
Organism: uncultured Anaerolineales bacterium; assembly: GCA_964478665.1. GTDB lineage: Bacteria > Chloroflexota > Anaerolineae > Anaerolineales > CAYZNA01 > CAYZNA01. The sequence continues at coordinate 515 of CAYZNA010000076.1, read as the reverse complement.
CGCCGGCGCAGGAGGCAGCCGGGCGGGAGGTCGCCGAGCGGGTGCTGCGGGCGCCGGTCCCGCGCGCCCCGTTCTACAACAGCGCATTGCTGGCCTCGCTGCGCTCCCCGGACCCGGTGGGGACCGCCCTCGGGCGCACCGCCGGGGTCATTCTGGCGGCCGGCGAGTCGCGCCGCTTCGGGGGCGAGCCAAAGCAGGTGGCCGAGCTGGCCGGCAAGCCGCTGGTCGCGCACGTGGCGCAGGCCGCCCTGGCTGCCGGGCTGGAGCAGGTGCTGGCGGTGGTGGGCAGCGCGCCGGCCGAGGTGGCGCGGGCGCTGGCCGGTTACCCGGTCGGGCTGGTGGACAACCCGGGCTGGTCGCGCGGGCAGAGCAGCTCGCTGCAGGCCGGGCTGCGCGAGGTCTTCCCCGGCGTGGATGCCGTGGTCTTCCTGCTGGCCGACCAGCCCACCGTGACCCCGGAGCTGATTGCGGCGCTGGTGGAGCGGCACCGGACCACGCTGGCGCCCATCGTCGCC
>CAYZNA010000075.1:4370-11739 GCA_964478665.1 uncultured Anaerolineales bacterium | reverse complement strand
ACTGTCGAAGACAGGCTTAGGGTCTGAAACCGGGAAGTTATACTTTTTCAGGCCCTTACGCGGCAACTCTGGCACGCCCGCGCAGAAGACCAGCAGTAATCTGCCCAACCTTGCCTTGCGCGCCTGCGGAGGGTACAATTCGGGTAGCGTGAAAGGAGAGCGGCGCCCTGCGCTAACAACAGGCCTATGTTAACCCGTACACCTGTGACCGTGAAGCTGACCGACGAAGATCTGGTCTACATACTGGATGTGCAGATCCCGGCACTGGTGGAGCGACGGCCAGATCTGGAAATGCACATCTATCACTCACTGATGAAAACCTTCGCCAGCAGGTCGGAGGTTGCCGCCCTGACGGGAGAATTGCGCGAGTTTCGCGAAGAGACGCGGGCCAACTTCGAACGCGTGGACGATCGCTTCCAGGGGATAGACCAGCGCTTCGAGCAGGTGGACCAGCGCTTCGAGCAGGTGGACCAGCGCTTCGACAACCTGGAAGCGCGCATGGAAGCCGGGTTCCACGAACTACGTCTGGCGATAGACCGTCTGGGCGCCCGGTGGGGCATCCGCAGCGAGAGCGTTTTCCGCCAGACCATCGCCACACTGCTGGAGCAATCCTTCGGCGTGGGCGTGACCCGGCGGGTAATTGACGGCGAGGAGTTTGACTGCCTGATCTTCGACAGCCAGCACATTCTCGTCGAGATCGCCGCCAGCGTCGGGCCAAAGATGCAGAGCCGCCTGGAGCGCAAGCGATTGCTTTATGAGCAAACCACCGGGATCAAGCCGGCGCGGTTCATACTGGCAACCGCTTCTATTCATAGTCGCCGTGCGCAGCTCTTGCGCGAGGCGGGCTTTGAAGTGATTGAGCCGGAAGAGGACGAAGCGCTGGAAGGATAGCGCTGCCCCATGGCCGGCACTCTCCTGTCCACCGCTCATCCCGAGGCCATTGCCGCTCTGACCGGCGGAACCCACGGCGCGCCCTTTGACTTGCTGGGCATTCACCCGGTGAGTCTCGAGAGCCGGCCGGCCCTGGCTGTTCGCGCCTTTCAGCCGCAGGCCCGGGCAGTCGCCGTGCTGCGCGACCCCGGCGGCCCGACCCTGATGACCCTCGTGGACCCGGCCGGGTTCTACGAGGCGATATTCGAGGGCGAAGAGCAAGTTTTCCCCTATCGTCTGCAAATCACTACCCGCGACAGCGTAACTTACACAGCAGAAGACCCGTATCGCTTCCCGCCAGCGCTGACCGAGTTTGATCTGCACTTGATTGGCGAGGGCACCCACACCCGGCTGTACGACAAGCTCGGTGCGCATCTGGCCGAACTGGAAGGGGTGAAGGGAGTGGCGTTTGCGGTCTGGGCGCCCTCCGCCGCGCGGGTAAGCGTGGTGGGGGAGTTCAACCAGTGGGACGGCCGGCGACACCCCATGCGGCCACGCGGCGCCTCCGGGGTGTGGGAGCTGTTCATCCCTGTGGCGTGGCCAGGCGAGCTGTACAAGTACGAAATCCTGACCCCGCAGGGCGGTGTGAGCGAAAAGGCCGACCCGTACGGCTTCGCCGCCGAGCTGCGCCCGCACACTGCCTCCAGAGTGTGGGACCTCAACCAATACCACTGGCAGGACGCGGACTGGCTGGCCGCCCGCGCCGAACGCCAGAATCTGGATACCCCCATCTCGATCTACGAGGTGCACGCCGGCTCGTGGCAGCGCAAACCCGAAGAGGGGAACCGCTACCTGACCTACCGCGAACTGGGCGAGGAACTGGTGCCCTACGTGCAACAAATGGGCTTCACCCACGTTGAACTGCTGCCAATCACCGAGCATCCCTTCGACGGTTCGTGGGGCTATCAGACGGTGGGATACTTTGCCCCTACCAGTCGTTTTGGAACGCCGGACGACTTCATGGCATTTGTAGATGCCTGCCACCAGGCCGGCATCGGCGTAATCCTCGACTGGGTCCCGGCTCACTTCCCGAAGGACGGCCACGGGCTGGCCTATTTCGACGGGACGCACCTGTACGAGCACGCCGACCCGCGCCAGGGCATGCACATGGATTGGGGGACGTACATCTTTAACTTTGGCCGCAACGAGGTGCGCGAATTCCTGCTCAACTCGGCCCTGTTCTGGTTGGACAGGTACCACATTGACGGCCTGCGGATGGACGCGGTGGCCTCTATGCTCTACCTCGACTACTCGCGCAAGTCGGGAGAGTGGCTCCCCAACCGCTTCGGCGGGCGCGAAAACCTGGAGGCCATTGACTTCATCAAGCGCTTCAACGAGCTGGTGCACAGCTAGCACCCCGGCGTGCTGACCTTTGCCGAGGAGTCTACCTCGTGGCCGATGGTCTCCCGCCCCACCTACCTCGGCGGGCTGGGCTTTGACATCAAGTGGAACATGGGCTGGATGCACGACATGCTCGAATACGCCAGCACGGACCCCATCTTCCGCCGCTATCATCACAACAAAATCACCTTCTCGCTGATGTACGCCTTCAGCGAGAACTTCCTGCTGCCCTTCTCGCACGACGAGGTAGTGCACCTGAAAAAATCCATGCTGAGCAAGATGCCCGGCGACCATTGGCAACAGTTCGCCAACCTGCGCGCGCTATATGGCTACATGTTCACCCATCCCGGCAAAAAGCTGCTCTTTATGGGCGACGAGTTCGGCCAGCGGCGCGAGTGGAACCACGACCAATCGCTGGACTGGCACTTGCTGGAGGGCGAGAAACACCGGCAACTGCAACACTTCGTCAGCGACCTCAACCGAGTGTACAAGGCCGAGCCGGCCCTGCACGAAGTGGACTTCACGTGGGGAGGCTTCGAGTGGGTGGACTTCGGCGACGTGGACCAGTCCAGCATCTCGTTCCTGCGCCGGGCCGGGGACCAGGAGGATTTTCTGGTAGTGGTGTGCAACTTCACCCCGGTGCCGCGCCACGGCTACCGGGTAGGGGTGCCCCGCCTGGGGTTCTACCGCGAGGTCCTCAACAGCGACGGGGAGGCCTACGGCGGCAGCAACCTGGGCAACGCCGGCGGCCTGCCGGCGGACCAGGCCCCCTGGCAGGGCCAGCCCCACTCCCTGCTGCTCACCCTGCCCCCGCTGGCGGTGGTGATTCTCAAGCCCGAGCCGCTCCCCGCTCCCCCGCCAGAGACAGAGTCTCCGGCCGGGGACCCCTCCCCCGCCTGAGCCGCCGGTCTCGAGTCCCCCACCGCAGAGTGCACAGCAGACAGTCCCCGTATGCCCCCTCCCCCTCGCCCGCCGCGCGTGATTCTGCTGGCCTCCGCCCGCTCGTACCGCAGCAAGGCCTTCACCGGAGCCGCCCGCAAGTTGGGGCTGGAGGTGGTGCGCGGCAAAGACGTGCCCCTGCCTATGCTGCCCGGGGTGGAAGCCGGCCTGCCGCTGGACTACCGCGACCTGCGCAAATCCACCGAGGCCATCATTCGCTACGCCGAAGGGCACCCGGTGGGCGCCATCGTAGGCGCGGACGATTCTGGCGCGCTGCTGGCGGCCCACGCCGGCGAAGCGCTGGGGTTGCCGCACAACGCTCCCCAGGCCGCGGCCGCCGCGCGCAATAAAGGCCTCATGCGCCGGCGCTTCGCCGCCGCCGGGGTGCGCTCCCCGCGCTTCCGGCTGTATCACCTGAGCGACGACCCGGAGGAGATCGCAGACGATTTGGACGGGCAGTCCGGGCCTGCGGGACTCGACGGGGCTGCCGGTGGATTGCGCTTCCCGGTGGTGCTCAAGCCCACCGAACTGGCCGGCAGCCGGGGCGTGATGCGCGCCGACGACCCGATCCAGTTGATTCAGCGCTTCGAGCGCCTGCGCGGGATTCTGGCCACCGAACGCTGCGACGAGGTGCTGATCGAGGAGTTCATTCCCGGCGCGGAAGTGGCGCTGGAGGGGTTGCTCGACGGCGGGCAGTTGGCCGTGCTGGCGCTGTTCGACAAGCCCGACCCGCTGGATGGGCCGTATTTTGAGGAGACCATTTACGTCACCCACTCCCGCCTGCCGGACGAGACCCAGCAGGCGATCTTTGCCGAGACTCTCCGCGCCGCCGCCGCCCTCGGCCTGCGCGAAGGCCCGATCCACGCCGAGCTGCGGGTGAACGAGGGCGGCCCGTGGCTGGTGGAGGTGGCCGCGCGTTCCATCGGCGGGCTGTGCTCGCAGACCCTGCGCTTCGGCGCCGAGATGTCGCTGGAGGAGCTGATTCTGCGCCAGGCCTTCGGGCTGGAGGTGCAGAGCGTGCAGCGCGAGGGCCGCGCCGGCGGGGTGATGATGATCCCCATCCCGGCCGCCGGGCTGCTGAAGGAAGTGCACGGCCTCGAAGCGGCGACCTGCGTGCCGCTGATCGAGAGCGTGGAGATCACCGCAAAGGCGAACTACCCCCTCGTCCCGCTGCCGGAGGGCGATAGCTACCTCGGCTTCATCTTTGCCCGCGGCGAGACCCCGCAGGCGGTGGAATCTGCCCTGCGCGCGGCGCACGCACAGCTCGGGTTTGAAATCGCGCCCGAGATTGCTCTGCGGGCGACCCGCCGGGACTGACTCATGTCCCCGAAGCGTATATTACGAATCGGCGCGCTTCCGGCCGGCGCGTTTGCGCTGGCTCTGTTGGCGCACGCCGGGACTGGCCTGTACAGCCGTTACATGGCCGACGATTACTGCACTGCCGGCGCCCTGCGGCTGTACGGCTTTCTTGGTGCGCAGAAGGGTTGGTATCTCTCGTGGAGCGGGCGATATGCCTATACCGCGCTGGTCACCGCCCTGGAGTTGCCCGGGCCGGGAATTGTGCCCTACCTGCCCGCGGTGGCTCTCGCCCTGTGGCTGACCGTGCTGGTCTGGACCTTGCGGCCCTTGTTGGAGTTCACCGGGCGCCGTGTTGCGCAGCTGGCTGCCCTGGCGCTGGCGATGTCGTTCCTGTTCACCACGCTCGATGGCCTGCCGACCGTGGCACAATCCCTCTACTGGTTGACGGGGATGGTAACGTATGTGATCCCGCTCATCCTGTTTAGCGGATACATCGGACTGCTCATCCGACGGCAGGCGGATACCCTTGTGGGCCGAAAAGCGTTCTTGTGGATGGCGTTGAGCGCCGGCTGGGTATTTTGGGCCGGCGGCTTTAGCGAGATGTTTGCTGCGCTGCAGCTCGTGTTCCTGAGTCTGGCTGTGCTCTTCATGTGGCAGAACGGCTCAAAAGGTCAGCGGCGCAGCGCGCTGCCTATGCTTGTGGCCGGCTGCATCGGGGCCGCGCTGGCCGTGGCGGCCGTGGCACTGGCCCCCGGCAACAGAGTCCGGCAGGCGCTCCTGCCCCCGCCGCCGGGCCTGCTGCGTCTTGTACAACTCTCTCTGCAGTACACGTACCGCTTCCTGATGGAGGCCCTCACGACCCGGCCGCTGAGCCTGCTTTCTGCGCTGGTCCTGCCCGCGCTGCTCGCGTTCGCGGTGGATGCGCCGGACAGTCCCCCCGCTGAGAGGCGGCCGGGGAAGCTTTGGGCCTGGGCGGGCTATGCGGCGGCGGCGCTGTTGCTGCTGGTAGTATGCTTTGCCGCCTCGGCCTACGGCATCTCGAGTTACCCGCGGGACGCGCGCTGCTGATCCCGCGAGCGCTGCTGGTGGCCGGGCTGATGTTGCTCAGTTTTCGGGCCGGCGCTGCCCTGCGCCCGCGACTATTGGCGCCCCGTACCCGCCCGAGGGCTGTCCGCGTTGACCTGGCCCTGGCGGTGTTGATTGCGCTGCCGGCGCTGTTCGCCGCGTGGCAGGCCCTGACCCGGTTACCGGCTGCGGCGGCCTTTGCCAGCGCGTGGGACCGGCAGGACACGCTGATTCGCTCGTTGCGCGGGGAGGGGCTGGCGCGGGTCTCACTACCTCCGCTATCAACTCCGGCCGGGCTGGATACGGTAGGGCCGGAGGCCGATTTCTGGATGAATCAGTGCGTAGCCAATTACTATGGCATGATGGTAATGGGCCAGACTCCCCCACCGGTTCCCTCCCCGGCGGCGCTGGCCGCGGCGCAGCCGCTGGAGGCGTACATCGGGCAGGCGGCCCGGTTGCTGGGATACCGGCTGGACCGGGAGATGTTACACCCCGGCGATACGCTCCACGTGACGGTGTTCTGGCTGCCACAGGCCGCCACCGACCGGCCCTATACCGTGTTTGTGCATCTGTACGCGCCGCAGGCCGGCTCGCTGGCGCAGATTAACTCGTATCCGCTGCAGGGCAGCTACCCCACCACAGCGTGGGTGTACAATGCGGCGTTTGCCGAGACCTATGCCCTCACGCTGGCGCAGGATGCCCCGACCACCGGCGATGCTCAGATTGTGCTCGGCCTGTACGATTTGCAGAGCGGGCAGCGCCTGCCCGTGAGCGGGGCCGACGCCGGCAGCGAGGTCGAGTCGTGGGTGCAGTTTGGGCGCCTGCGGGTGGAACGCTGACGCGACCCCTGGCCCCGGTGCTACACTTTGTGCATGGCGACGAGGTCAACCTGACCCGTCGTTGGCTCTGCTCAACAGAACCAGTCCTCCGTCAGGCGCGGGGGGGCGGGGCGGAGGCGAGCGGGGCGGCCCGGCGGGGGCAGTTGCCCGGCGGACTGATAGGCCAGCGCGCGGACGGCCTCGAAGGTCTGCTGCGGCGGCTCACCGCAGCCTTCGGCCTCGCGGACACGCGCCGCCACCTGTTCGTACAGCCGGTCCATCCGCGCGTCCGGGTGAGTCCAGCGATAGGTGAAGGCCTCGGCGTCCAACTCGCCCGGCCATTCACTCGCGTCCGGAGCGGAGAGTAGAGCCGAGCCGGGCGGCACGAGCAGCCGGATACTCAACTGCACGGGCGGGATGTGATGGATCAGCGCGCGTTCGTGGATGAATTCGATCTGCGCGAGGTAGTCGTCGAGAGTAGTCCACGGGGTGAAGGCCACCAGCGTGGGCTGCATGGCAATCCCGGCCCGATCCAGAATCTCCAGCGCGGCGTCAATGTCGGCGACGGTGTGGCCTTTGTTCAGCGCCGCCAGCACCCGGTCGCTGACGGATTCGATGGCCGAGACGACAAACGTGCAGCCGAGGGGGGCGAACTCGGCGAACAGGGCGCGGTGCTGGAGGATGTGTTCCACTTTCGCGGTGAAGTCAAACGTCAGGCGTGGGAATTCGGCGTGCAGGGCGCGGGCCACCTTCAGCGCGTGGCCGGGGCCGTTCAGGAAGTCCGGGTCGCCAAAGGTGATGTGCTGCGCCCCGGCGGCAACCTGCTGGCGGGCGTCGGCCAGAACGGTCTCCGCCGGGACGACGAAGAAGCGCCCGCCGTAAACCGGCACGACCGGGCAATGGAGGCAGGTGTGCCGGCAGCCCCGGCTGGCCTCGACGTAACCGGCCAGCCGTAGGGGCGGGCCTCCGTGCCCGCC
>CAYZNA010000075.1:0-4270 GCA_964478665.1 uncultured Anaerolineales bacterium | reverse complement strand
CCGGTCTGCGTGCCCGCCCCGGTCTGCGTGCCCGCCCCGGTCTGCGTGCCCGCCCCGGTCTGCGTGCCCGCCCGCGCCGTTGCGCCGTTGCGCCCGCCGTCGTACCGGGCGTAGCGGGTCAGCGGGGGCAGGGCGGAGCGGTCGGGGACGGGGAAGGGCGTTCGGGCCAGCACCGGGGCCGAACGCCAGCGGGCGGTCGAGACGCCGGGCCGTCCGTCCGGGCTGCCGCCCGCGCCGACGGTCTGGATCAGGTTCAGAAGAGGCAGTTCGTATTCGCCGGCGATGACCGAGTCGGCCATCCCCTCGAGCAGGGCGTCTGCGTTTAACCACGCATACAGGCCAAAAAAGCAAATGTGGGCGCGGGGGTTGAGGGCGCGCACGCGGGCGGCGGCCTGCACGCCCAGCCGGAGGGCGGTGTGCATGGGCACGGCCACGCCCACGAAGTCGGCGCGCGCGGCGGCCTCGTCGGGCAGCGCCTCCACAGACAGATCGAGGGCGCGGGCGGGGATTCCGGCCCGGCGCACGCCGGCGAGGCCAGCGGCCACGCGAGGCTGAGCGGTTGATGACCCAGTTCGTAGCAGGCCAGCAGCAGTACGCGAGTCATTTGCGGGGGGCAGGGCCACCTTTGCCGGCCGGGGCGCCTTTGGTGGGCGCGCCTTTGCCCCCGCCCTGGCCCTCTGGCACCCAATCTTCCGGCAGTTGCGCGCCCAGGCCAAAGAAGAACTCTTCCATTTGCTGCATCAAGAAGTCCTGAGCGTTGGGGTCGGCCATGTTCAGGCCGTAGTGGTTGATGAGGATGGTGGACTGCGCCTGCCACATCTCCCAGCCTTGCTGCGAGACGTTTTCGTAGATGCGCCGGCCCAGTTTGCCGGGGAAGGGCGGGCGGGCCAGGCCGGGCAGTTCGCGCCCGAGTTTAGCACAGTGGACGGTTCGTTGGGACATAGGGGTCTCCGGTGAGAGGTGGGGCGTGAGGCGTGAAACGTCCCACGGGGATGCTTCGCGATGAGGCGTGGAGCGACGGTACTATAAAGGGTTTCCGCAGGATGTCAATAGAGAAGACGCGCATCGTTTTTATGGGCATGGGAGGCCCGTTCTCGCTGATTCCCTTTCGGGCGCTGCTGGAGGCCGGGGCGAACCTGGTGGGGCTGGTCGTGCCTGCCCCTGATCCCGCGCCCGCTTCTGCCCCCTTCCTTCTTCCTCCTTCCTCCTTTCCTCCTTCCTCCTTTCCTCCTTCCTCCTTTCCTCCTTCCCTCCTTCCTCCTTTCCTCCTTTCCTCCTTTCCTCCTTCCTCCCCGACCGACCTCGCCCACGCCCACGGCCTGCCGGTCCTCGAAGTCGGCTCCCTGCGCGCCCCGGCCTCGCTGGCGGCGCTGGACTCGCTCGCCCCGGACCTGATTTGCGTGGCCTGCTTTCCGCGCCTGTTGCCGCCGGCGTGGCTGGCCCGGCCGCGCCTGGGCTGCCTCAACCTGCACCCCTCGCTGCTGCCGGCCTATCGCGGTCCGGCGCCGCTGTTCTGGCAGTTCCGCGCCGGGGAGAGACGCACCGGGGTGACGCTGCACCGCATGGATGCCGGCGCCGACACCGGTCCGATCCTGGCGCAGGCGCCGGTGCGCTTCCCGGACGGGGTGCGCGGGCCGCAGGCCGACCGGCTGGCGGGGGAGGCCGGGGCGCAACTGCTGCTGGCGGCGCTCTCCCGGCTGGAGGCGGGCGGCGCGCTTCCGCCGGGGCAGGCGCAGGGGGCAGGGGGCAGCCGTCAGCCCTGGCCGGGGGCCGCCGATCGCGTGATTTCGACGGCGTGGCCGGCGCGACGGGCATTCAATTTTATCCGCGGGGCGGGGGAGTGGGGGCCGTTTGAGCTTGTGGACGGCGAGCGCCGGCTGCCGGCGCGCGAGGCGCTGGCGTGGTCACCGCCGGCGCAGGCCGGGGAGGGGTGGGTGCGGTTCGCGGACGGGGCCTACTTGCGCCTGATGACTGCGTAGTACTCGCCAGCTTCCAGCCACGCAAGGCCGAAGTCGCCGAGGCCAACAATCTGGGGCGCGTTGTTGAAGGCGGGATCGTGCAAATACACGAGGTCATCGTGCAAACCGGTAACCACCACCGCGTGGCCCACATCTGCCCCCCAATACGGCAGGTCCCCGGTTCGGACAAAGACAATGCAGGGGTGGCCGGCGGCAAGCCTTCCGCTGCAAGGTGTCCAGCGTTCCCTGCTCATATAGTACATCCACGCCGAATTCCGCAAGGAGCATGATGTTGTTGGACACGGTGCCATATTCGGGCGCGATCCGCAGGACACGCAAAAGCCGGTCATACTTGACCGGCTGGCCGAGATGCTCCAGTACCATGCCGGCACATGCCGCGAGGCAGTCAGCGCGCCGGGCTTGTGTCCAGTGGGTAATGGATAGCAAGTGCTGCGGCACGGCGCTTCATCGCCTCGAGCTGTTCCGGTGAAACCGGTTGGATTTCGCCAGTCTCCACGTCTACATCAATGGTCCCAATTCTGCCAGGGGTGCCGAAGCCGGGCAGAGTATGATTAATGGCGACGCGCCACAGGATGCGCTCGCCGATGACCAGGTCCGGGCGACGATCGCCAACAGCCAGATAACTCACGTTATTGAGCAGGAAGGCAGTCACTCTCCGTCGGGCTTCGGCAGCGGGGACCTTGATCTCAGCCGAAACATCCAGCGACAGCCGCAGTTGTCCCACGTCTGGAATAGGATAGCGTTCGAGAATGATAGGGGTGTCCTGAGCGTTCATCGTCACCAGTGGCCGCCAACCGGGCGATTGACTGAGTATAGCACGATTTTTCGTGTGCCATGGCTTACCCCCAACACCAGAGCACTACCGCGCCCAGCAGTCGCAACCCTGCCCCCAGAAACAGCACTTCCCGCAGCCCGACCCACTCTCCCAGCGCGGAGCCGAGCATCGAGCCGGCCAGAATGCCCAGGTTGAGCGCCAGGTTGTGCAGCGCCATGTGGGCCGGGCGGTCGTCCTCGGGAACTCTTTCCATCAGCCGGTTGAGCAGGCCGCCGCTGGCCAGCCCCCATACGGCTCCGCCGGCCACCGAGGCAGCGAGGATCAGGGTGGCGTTCTGCGCCAGACCGGTCAGGAGTGGATATATTCCGTAGAGCAGTGCGCCGCCGACCATCACCCGGTAGTGGCCCCAGCGGGCGCTGGCCCATCCCAGGCCCAGCGAGGCCAGCAGCATGCAGAGATAAAACAGGGCGTTCGCCAGGCTGATCACGCCATCGGAGAGTTTCAGATCATGTACCCAGAACAGCGGGACGGGCGGCACCGGCACGAACTGAAAGGTGTAGAACAGCAGGTAGGCCAGCAGGAACGATCCGAAGGGGCCGCGCAGCAGGTCCAGCCGCAGCATGGGTTTGCCGCCGGAGCGGGTGAGGAAGCGCAACCCGGGCGCCTGCCGCATGGTGTCCACAAAGCGCAGTATGCCCGGCCGGGCCACCTCGTGCAGCGGGCGGCCCACGCGCGGCGGCGGCCGGCCGGGGGCGCGCAGGCGCCCCAGATGATAGCTACTCATGGCGGCGCCCAGCACGCCGACCCCGAAAACCAGTTGATAGTTCAGTGGGAAGGCGACGCGCTCCAGCAGCCAGCCGCACAGCAGCGTAGTCCCCACCAGCGTGGCTGAAAGCAGCGCGTTGCGCCGCCCGACTACGTGGGCGCGCCACTCCGGGGGCACCACGTCGGCGAACATGGCGTTAAAGGCGATGGCCAGCAGCGTGCCGGGGAGCGACATCGCCAGTGTGATCAGCACCAGTCCCCACACCTGCGCCGGCGCCGCCAGCGCCAGCGGCAGGGCAATCAGTGTCAGGTAACCGGCCCGGTGCCAGATGGACGAACGAAAGACGGACCGGGTCAGCGGGCGGCGTTCCAGCCAGTGGCCGGCGGGCAGGGAGAGCAGCAGGTTGACCATGCCGGGGCCGGCAGTGAGCAGCCCCACCTGCAGGCCGCTGGCTCCCAGCCGCGCGGCGTACACCGCCAGATAGGCAATGGCACTGCCCGCGAGAACGCCGTACCAGAACACGTCGGCGTACAGGTGCAGAAAGTTGGCGCGCAGTTCGCGCGTCTGGGTTGGCGCAAGGGATGGGGACATGCCGGCGGTGGGAGTGCGCGCTGCGCGAAAACGCCGCGCAGCGCGTGGCGGGGGGGAGGGGGCAGGCAGCATTGTATCACGGCCAGCAGGGGCGCGCAGGGCGCGGGTGCATTTCATTTTCGGGGCGGGCCGATTTCCGCCGTTGCTGACCCCTCCCCC
>CAYZNA010000074.1:8522-12041 GCA_964478665.1 uncultured Anaerolineales bacterium | reverse complement strand
GAAACCGGGAAGTTATACTTTTACAGGCCCTGACCGGCTTGCCCGTGGGCTGGCTTTGTGTTAAACTGCCGCTCACAGTGCTGTGCGCACCGCGCGCCGGCAAGCACTCGCGCCGGTCGCCGTGTTGCGGCAATTGCCAACAGATCAACGGAAAAGTCAGCCCATGAGCGAGAAAATCCTGATTGTAGATGACGACCTTGATACGTTGAAGTTGGTGGGGTTGATGCTTCAACGCCAGGGGTATGATATCGTGGCGGCCAACGGCGGCGCCCAGGGGTTGGAGAAGGCCGCCGCTGAGCGCCCCAGCCTGATTCTGCTGGATTTGATGATGCCAGACATGGATGGCTACGAGGTCACTCGTCGCCTGCGCAGCGACCCCGGCCTGGCGCACATTCCCATCATCATGTTCACCGCCAAGACTCTGGTGGACGACAAGGTGGCAGGGTTCGAGGCCGGCGCCGACGACTACCTGACCAAACCCACCCATCCGGCGGAACTGACCGCGCATGTGAAAGCTGTGCTGGCCCGCGCGGCTACTTCACGCGCGGCGCCCTCCGAGCACGCCCGGACTCTGGGCTGCGTGGGCGCGCGGGGCGGCGTGGGCACCACTACCCTGGCGGTCAACATTTCGGCAGTGCTGGCGCGCGGCGGCGATAATGTGATCCTGGCCGACCTGAACTCCGGCCAGGGCAGCATGGCGCTGCAACTGGGCTACACGCGACCAATGGCGCTCACCAACCTGCTCAAGAAGCGCCCGGAAGAAATCACCCCACGGGTGATCGAGGGCCAGCTTGTCACCCATAGCTCCGGCATCCGCCTGCTGCTGGCCTCTTATGGCCCCTCGGACTCGGCCCTGCTCAGTGGGGCAGCGCAGGTCGAGGCCATCGTGCGCCACCTGACCGGCATGTGCAAAGTGCTGGTGCTGGACCTGGGGGCGGGCCTCTCAGAGGCCAGCCGGCGCGCGATTGCGCTGTGCGATCAGGTGATCATGCCGATTGAACCGAACCGCATTTCGGTGGCCCAGACTCAGGCCTTTATGGCCGATCTGGATGCCATCGGCGTGGGCCAGGGTCGGGTCAGCCTGGTGCTGGTGAACCGCGTGCGCTCCAGCCTGCAATTGACCGTGAGCAAGCTGGAGCAAAGCCTGAACCATCGCGTGGCCACCGTGATCACCCCGGCGCCGGAACTGGCCTATCAGGCCAACGAGGCCGGGGCGCCATTGGTGCTCTTGCAGCCCGACAGCCTGACCGCAGACCAGATCAGCCGGCTCACCCAGATGCTGGTGCAAAAAGGGCCTGCCGTCTGAAACCCCCATGCTCACCGCGCACGCCCCCTCCCCGGAGACCGAATACAGGCAGGCAGCGCGCCGGTTGCGCGAAGCGCGCCACGCTGTGGCCCTGACCGGGGCCGGCATCTCCACCCCCTCCGGCATCCCCGACTTCCGCTCCCCCGGTTCCGGCCTGTGGGAGAACACTGACCCGATGGAGGTGGCTTCGCTGCCGGCCTTCCGCTACCACCCGGGCCGGTTTTATCGCTGGCTGCGCCCGCTGGCTGCGCAAGTCGCCAGCGCCCAACCCAACCCGGCCCATCTGGCCCTGGCGCAACTGGAGGCCGCCGGACGGCTGCAAATGGTCATCACCCAGAACATTGATGACTTGCACACCCGGGCCGGCTCGCACCGGGTGCTGGAAGTCCACGGCAACCTGCGCGAGGCCACCTGCGTGCACTGCTACACCGTGCTGCCGGGCGCGCCGCTCCTGGCCCAATTCCTGGCTGATGGCGAAGTTCCACTCTGTCCCGCCTGCGGCGGGGTGATGAAGCCCAACGTGATCCTGTACGGCGAGCAGTTGGTGGCAAGCATCGTCCGCGAGGCGGAGACTGCCACCCGCCTGGCAGATCTGATGCTGGTTGCAGGCTCCTCGCTGGAGGTGGTGCCGGCGGCTGCCCTGCCACTGGAAGTGCTGAAACACGGCGGGAACGTGATCGTGATCAATCATACCCCGACCTATGTGGACGAGCGGGCGGCGGTAGTAATCCGCGAAGATGTAGCCATCGCACTACCGCGTCTGGTTGCCGAGGTGCTGGATGGCCGGCCCGGCTGAAACCCGGCCGGTCGGCAGGCCGGCGCGCCCCGCCGGCAGCCCGGACAGTGCTGTTCGCGATTACGGCTTGCTGGTCAGGCGCTACGAGCGCACGATGGAGGTCAGCCGCAACCTGGCTTCCACGCTCGACCTGAGTGTGCTGCTGCGCCAGGTGATCGGCGCCGCGATGGAGCTGACCGAGACCGAGGCCGCCTCCATCCTGCTGATAGACCCCCACAGCGGCGAATTGCGCTTTGAGGCCATCACCAGCGCCGAGCGCTCCGAAATGGAGGGCATTGTGGTGCCGGTAGAGGGCAGTATCGCCGGCTGGATTGTCACCCACGCCGCGCCGCTGATCGTCCCCGACGTGACCCGCGACACGCGCTTTTTCAGGGCGGTGGACCAGCGCACCACATTTGTCACCCGCTCCCTGCTGGGGGTGCCGCTGCGCACTCGCGAGAAAACCATCGGCGTGCTGGAAGCCATCAACAAACGCCACGGCAGTTTCCGCGATGAGGACGTGCTGGCGCTGGAGGCGCTGGCCGCCCAGGCTGCCGTCGCCATTCAAAACGCCCGCCTGTTCCAGCAAAGCGATCTGATCGCCGAGATGGTGCACGAGCTGCGCACCCCGCTGGCCTCACTGACCGCCTCCTGCCACCTCCTGCAGCGGCCCGAGTTGCCGGAGGATCGGCGGCTGGAGATCGTGCACACCATCCAGGCTGAAACCGCCCGGCTGACTCAGATGACCAGCGACTTTCTGGACCTGGCCCGGCTGGAATCTGGCCGGGCGCGCTTCCGGCGCGAGCTGTTCAACCTGCCAGAACTGATCATGGAGTGCGTTGGCATTGTGCAGCCGCAGGCCGGCGAGCGCGACCTGACCATGCGGGTCGAGCTGGCGGACGACCTGCCCCGGCCGGAGGGCGACCGGGGCAAGATCAAACAGGTGCTGCTGAACCTGCTCACCAACGCGGTGAAGTACAACTGCGACTTTGGCCACATCCTGGTGCGCGCCCGCGTGCAGGAACAGGCGTTGCACGTGGAAGTGGAAGACAGCGGCCGGGGAATCGCGCCCGACGATCTACCCCACGTTTTTGAGAAGTTTTACCGCGTGACCGACGCTGAGGGCTGGACTCAGGGTACCGGCCTCGGGTTGCCAATTGCCCAGAAGATCGTCGAGAATCACGGCGGCCAGCTAACCGTCCGCAGCACCCCGGGGGAGGGGACCACGTTCGCCTTCACCCTGCCCCTTCCCGCGCCAGCCGCGGCGCCAATCATCACTCGCCAACCCGGCCAGCGACTGCCGCGCAGATATCCCTGCGGCACGCTGCACAGGTGTCTTCGCCGAGGCGCAGACCTCCGCCTGCCTGCGCTACCGCTCCGAGCTGCCCTCCGGCCTCGCCGCCGGCCTGTCATAGACGGGCGCCCGGTCGGTCAGCGC
>CAYZNA010000074.1:0-8512 GCA_964478665.1 uncultured Anaerolineales bacterium | reverse complement strand
CCGTGGAGGATGCCTGGCAACGGCTCCTGGCGCCTTCGATGGAAACCGAGATTCTCTACCGGCCTTCCTATTCCCTGGCGGTGCTCAAGCTCGCGCCGAACGAGGAGGTGCGCGTGGAGGGCGGCTCGATGGTCAGCATGACCCAGGGGATCGCCCTGGAAACCAGAGCCACCGGCGGACTGCTCAAGTCGCTGGCGCGCTCGGTGCTGGGCGGCGAGAGCTTCTTCCAGAACACCTACAAGGCCCCGCCCGGCGGCGGCGAGCTGAGCGTGGCCCCTTCGCTGCCCGGCGACCTGTTTGTGTTGACTCTGCAGAACGAGAGCCTGCTGGTGCAGTCCGGCGCCTACGTGGCCTCAGAAATGAGCGCCAATCTGGACACCGCCTGGGGCGGCGCAAAAACCTTCTTCGCCTCCGAAGGGCTGATCATGCTGCGCGCCTCCGGCAGCGGCAAGCTGGTGCTTTCTTCGTACGGCGCCATCCACGAGAAGAACCTCGGCCCGAGCGAGGTCTTCACCGTGGATACCGGGCACCTGGTAGCCTTCACCGAGAAGATCGGCTTCAACGTGCGCCGGGTGGGCGGCATGAAATCCACCCTGTTCAGCGGGGAAGGGCTGGTGGTGGACCTGACCGGGCCGGGCCGTGTGCTGCTGCAGACCCGCTCGGTAGACGCCTTTCTCTCGTGGCTGATCCCGAAGCTGCCGAAGCAGGGCTCGAGCGGGTAGCTCGGTGCACGCCGCGTGACGCGTGTCGCGTGTTGCGCATCGCTGACTCCGGCGGTACAATCGGCAACAGGCCACCTGCCACGCGAAGCGGCCACCCGCCATCTGCGAGGAGCGCCACATGACCGAGAAACTGCTGACCGATCCCGTTGTCACCGGCGAAGTTCGCCGCCGGATGACCTACGAGCAATACCTATCCCTGCCAGAAGAAGGGCCGTTGGTGGAGTGGGTAGATGAGGAGGTCATCTTTCACATGCCGCCACTCGAAGTACACCAACGTATCGTCACCTATCTAAACCAGTTGTTGAGCACGTTTGCGGGATTCTTCGGCCTCGGCCGGGTCTATGTTGCGCCCTTCGAGATGAAGTGCTGGACCGAAAAAACGTCCCGCGAGCCGGACCTGCTCTTCGTGGCAACCGCGAATCTGGGCCGCCTCAGCCAGAAGCGCCTCGAAGGCCCGGCTGACTTGATCGCCGAAGTGGTCTCGGACGATAGCGTGAGCCGCGACTACGACGTCAAGTTCATCGAGTATCAGGAGTGCGGCGTACAGGAATACTGGATTGTGGACCCCCGCCCGCGCCGCAGACGGGCACTATTCTACCAGCGCGGGGAGGACGGCTTGTTCGAAGCGGTGAATCCTCAGGGTGGAGTCTATCCATCCCGCACCCTTCCCGGCTTCTGGATGAAAGTGAACTGGCTATGGGAGATGCCCGACGCCCTTTTGGCCTTCGCCGAGATCGCCGGCTTTTCCGAGCAGGTGATGGAGGAACTGCGGGAGAGAAAAGCGGCCGGCGGGCCGTGAGGCAGCGGATTGTGAGCGGATGTAGCGGATTGGCGCGGACAGCCTGCCGGGCTATCCGGGGATGAGCACGCGGCTTATTGCTATTTTGCACACCTATGGGGATACGGGTTCAGTGAGAGCGCTGCAAAGCAGTTCCGACAGGCCGCCGAAGGAGGCTGAAGCGTGGACCAGATCAGAAACTACGGCGACGAGGAAGAAATACCGGAGGTCCGGGAAGCTCCCGAGGAGGAAGAGATCCCGCGCGGGTGGAAACCGAGTGAGGAAACAACTTTAGCAGCTCACCTGGCTCACGGAGGAACACACGTCGGGTGGGATAAGCCCTATCGCATCAGTTCGTTCGGTGAGTTTGCCGAAGACTACGTGGACGAGGAGTATCAAGCCTTCAAGTCACAGGATGGCGTGTGGCGCGCTGCCAAAGAAGGAAACGAGACCAACGATGCCTGTGACGCGGTCAGCCAGGTGGTAGCCCGCGGGGAAGCCGAAGCCAGAGCCACAATCCTGCGAGCGTACGGTGATATGATAGTCCAGGACTGGCTGCGAGTTAGCAGACGCTCAGGATAGCTGAGCGGGCCGACCAGGAGAGAGTGTCCATGAATAGCCACGCAAAAAACTACGTCTCCTTTGGCAGTAAGAACCCGGCCCTGAATTTCACATTCCTGTTTCCAGACGATTGGCCGATTATGGAAAGCCGGGGCAAGGAGGAGCAATATGATGAGGTGTTCGTATTTGGCCCGCGCAACCAGGAAGACACTTACAGCCTATCCATATCCGTACGTGTTACCCTCTCTCGCAACCAGAGTGGCAGGCATGGGGACATCGGGACGCCAATCGCGAGCTTCTTGGTCAAGCACCGGGGCCTCGCCGAATTCCGCAAGCTTTCGCGCGCTTCCGGCACGCTGGCCGGGGTTAATGCTACGGAGATCGAAATTGGCTACACGCTGCCGCTGCCACTAAACAGCGTGAAGCCCAGAGCCACCCGGATCATCGAACGGCAGATATTTCTCGAGAAAGACGGGCGCTTCTACGAGTTGATCTACAACGCGGTTGCAGAAGATTATCACGAGTATCTGCCGATCTTCCGCAATGCGGCGCGAACTTTCGAGTTCATAGGGAATTCCGCCCGGCAAGTGGACCGGCTAGTGGTGATGCAGATGCCGGCACTGGCCGTTCACGAGCACCCTGCCAGCTACCGCACGAAGAAAAGCGGCGCGTGATTGCGCGCCATCACTCAAGCCTCCGACATCTCCAGGAACGTGCTATAATCCTGCCAACTTAACACCCACAGACTATGACCGGGAGGAGTACGTCGTCTCCCTGCCGGACAGAAAGCGGGGGTCCCCGGCTGAGAGCCACCCGCCACGGCACAGCGACCGAACGTCGCCCGGTAGTCCGCCGCAGAAACCTTCTTTCAGGAAGAAGGAAGTAGGAAGAAGGAAGTAGAGCGGCGCGGGTCCGCCCGTTAGCGCGGTAGGGGACGTCCCACGTGACGCCCCGGCTGAGTGCGCGGGCAACCGCGAACTGAGGTGGTACCACGGGAATTGCCCTCTCGTCCTCAAATGGACGGGAGGGTTTTTGTCTTACCGCAGAGAAATTGGGTATTCGTCAGCGCGCAGATTGATCTTCCGAGCAGTCACCCTTGTGCTGCCGTAGAATTCCTCACGGCTCAGACCGGATTGGTCAATCATGCGCTTGAGCAGTTTGTCGTCGAGCGAGTCGTAGTGGAGGTCCACCGTCACAGAACGCAACTGGTCGCGCACCATCGCGGAGAAACGCTGGTGGCTGCCCACCGTGCGGACTATCTGAACGCCACGCGCAGTGAGAATGGCGATTACTTCCCTCGGCGTGAGCGCGGGATATCGCCTAGGCATACACGATCTTTAGTTCTGGATCGGCAGCCGGGATATGGACTTCATAAGTAACGAGACCGTCTGTCCGGCCGGTAAACAGGACACGGAGCGCGTGGCCAAATGCGCGTCTGAGAAACGCCAGCCGGTCGGCCAACTTGACCGGGCGCGGCGCCGGCGCCCCGCTGCCATCTCGCGCAGCCTGCACATGGTCCAGAATCAACAGCTCCAGTTCCTGCATCGCCGCAGGGAGCGATTCGCGCTTGACCAGCAGCATCAGATCAAGACAGTCAACGTACCAGAAGGGACCATCTCGGAAAGCGTAACAACGGAATCTATTCACAGGTAACATGCGCACCTCCACATCCTGAGGGGTGATTATAGCACCGGGCGCACGCAGGACAACCCTGACGAAAGGTTGGAGAACGAGACCATTCATAACCCAGAGGACCTTTTCCAATGAGCACCGAACTTGCCAGAACCTACGACTTCTATGCTACCGAATCCCGCCTCTACGACTGGTGGGAGAAACAGGGCTACTTCCGGCCATCCAATGACCCGAACCGGGCCGGCTTCGATCCCTCGAAGAAGCCCTTCGTCATCTCCATCCCGCCGCCCAACGTGACCGGCGAGCTGCACCTCGGCCACGCCATGTTCGTGGCGGTCGAGGACCTGATGATCCGCTACCACCGCATGCGCGGCGAGCCAACCTTGTGGGTGCCCGGCTCGGACCACGCCGGCATCGCCACCCAGTTGCAGGTGGAAAGAGAGCTGCTGCGCACTGAAGAAGTCACTCGCGAGGAGTTGGGCCGCGGGGCCTTTGTGGAACGGGCGTGGACGTGGAAGCACAAATACGGCGGCATCATCTACGATCAGTTGCGCCGGCTGGGGGCCTCGGTGGATTGGGAACGCGAGCGATTCACCCTCGACGAGGGACTCAGCCGGGCGGTGCGCGAGGCCTTCGTGCGCCTGTACGAAAAAAGCCTGATCTATCGCGGCCCGCGCCTGGTAAACTGGTCGCCCGGCCTGAAGACCGCTGTCAGCGATCTGGAAGTGGAGTACAGCGAAGAGCCGGGCACGATGTATTACTTCAAATACCGGGTCAAGGGTGCAGACGACTACATCCCGGTGGCCACCACCCGGCCGGAAACCATCCTCGGTGACACCGCCGTGGCGGTGCACCCGGACGACCAGCGCTACCGGCGCTTCGTGGGCCTCACCGCCCTGGTGCCCATCCTCGACCGCGAGGTCCCGGTGATCGCCGACGAATACGTGGACCGCGAGTTCGGGACCGGCGCCCTCAAAGTGACCCCCGGCCACGACCCCAACGACTACGCCATTGGCCAGCGCCACGGCCTGCCCATCCTTTCCGTGCTGGACAGGGAGGCCAGGGTGACCGAAGTGGGCGGCCCGTACGCCGGCATGGACCGCTTTGAGGCGCGCAAGAAGATGTGGGCCGACATGCAGCAGGCCGGCCTTACCCTGAAGACCGAGCCGCACGTGATGCAAATCCCGCGCTCGCAGCGCGGCGGCGAGATCGTGGAGCCGATGGTCTCTACCCAGTGGTTCGTGGATATCAAACCGCTGGCCAGGGCGGCGCTGGAGGCGGTGCGCGACGGGCGCATCAACCTTGTGCCCGAGCGCTTCGAGAAGGTGTACTTCAACTGGCTGGACCCCTCTCGCATCCAGGATTGGTGCATCAGCCGCCAGTTGTGGTGGGGCCACCGCATCCCGGTGTGGTACTGCCCGGAGGGTCACATGACCACCGGGCGCGAAGACCCGGTCGCCTGCGGAACCTGTGGCAGCGCCTCGCTGGAGCAGGACCCCGACGTGCTCGATACGTGGTTCTCCTCCGGGCTGTGGCCCTTCTCCACCCTCGGCTGGCCGGACCACACCCCCGACCTGGCCTACTTTTACCCCACCTCGGTGCTGGAAACCGGCTACGACATCCTGTTCTTCTGGGTGGCGCGCATGATCATGATGGGGCTGGAGTTCACCGGGCAGACGCCCTTCCATACCGTGTACCTGCACGGACTGGTCCGCGACGGCGACGGGCGCAAGATGTCCAAGACCCTGAACAACGTGATTGACCCCCGGCAGGTGATGGACGAGATGGGCACCGACGCCCTGCGCTTCACCCTGCTCACCGGCGCCACCCCCGGCAACGACATGAACCTGAGCCTGGAGCGGGTGCAGGCCAACCGCAACTTCGCCAACAAGCTGTGGAACGCCGCCCGCTTCGTGATTGGCAGCCTGGCGCGCGTGCCCCGGACCCCCGGGGATACCGACGCCCCGGATCTTTCCCTGCCGGACCGCTGGATCCAGGCCCGGTTGGGGCAGGTGATCGCTGACGTGACCCGGCTGATCGAAAACTACCAGTTTGGCCAGGCCGGATTCCAGGTGTACGATTTCTTCTGGAGCGAGTTCGCCGACTGGTACATCGAAATCGCCAAGCTGCAACTGGCCGAAGGCGGGGCGCGTGCGTGGCACACGGCGCAAATCCTGGTGGCGGTGCTTGATCAGTGTTTGCGGCTGCTGCACCCCTACACGCCCTACGTGACCGAAGAGATCTGGCAAAACCTGCGCGCCGCCTGCCTGGAGCACGGCGGGGGCCTGGGGCCGGGCGGCGGCTGGGAGGAGGCGCTGATTGTGGCGCGATGGCCGGAGGGGGAGGAAGAAGGAACGCTTCGCGGGAAGAAGGAAGAAGGAAGAAGGAACGCTTCG
Source organism: uncultured Anaerolineales bacterium (assembly GCA_964478665.1). Classification (GTDB taxonomy): domain Bacteria; phylum Chloroflexota; class Anaerolineae; order Anaerolineales; family CAYZNA01; genus CAYZNA01. The sequence continues at coordinate 2,423 of CAYZNA010000074.1, read as the reverse complement.
CGGGAAGAAGGAAGAGGGAACGCTTCGCGGGAAGAAGGAAGAAGGAACGCTTCGCGGGAAGGAGGAAGGAGGAAGGAGGAAGGAGGAAGGAGGAAGGAGGAAGGAGGAAGAGGGAAGGAGGAAGAAGGAAGAGGGAACGCTTCGCGGGAAGAAGGAAGAAGGAAGAAGGAAGAAGGAAGAGGGAAGGAGGAAGGGGCGGCGATTGCCGAGTTCGGGCTGTTTATGGAGGTGGTGCGCGCCATCCGCAACGCGCGCGCCGAGAAGGGCGTGGCCCCGGCGCGGGCCAGCGCGGCCGTGATTGCAGCAGGTGAGCACGCGGGGACGCTGGAGGGCCTGCGGGCGCCGCTGGCCGCCCTTGCCCGGCTGGACGACGACCACTTACTAATCACCCATTACCTTTCCCAACGCCCCGCCGGCGCAGTCACACTCGTGGTGGGGGGCGTAGAGGTCTGCCTGCCGCTGGCCGGGATGGTGGACCTCGAGGCCGAGCGAGCCCGACTGGAGAAGCAACTGGCCGAGACCGAGGCCCAGTTTCAACGGGTGGAGGGCTTGCTGGCCTCCGACTTTGCCACGCGCGCGCCGGCCCCGGTGGTACAGAAGGAACGCGACCGGCTGGCCGGGCTGCACGAGGCGCGGGAGAAGCTGGCCGCCCAGTTGGCCGCATGAAAACGTCGGCCGAACCCGCCCGCCGGCTCCCTCCGGGCCACACCCAGGTGCTCTACTGGCGGCTGGCCGGCAGCCGCCGGCGCCTGCTGGGCCTGAATCTGCTCAGCCTGGCGCTGTTTGTGCTGGGCTGCCTGTGGTTTCTCTAAATTGGATCCCTTTCGCAGGAGTGGCAGTCGTGGCGGGCTGCTGGCCTCGCTTGCCAACAGGCGCCCGTGCACTTTGACGGCCCGGCGCTTTCGTGATACGCTTCACAGCGTTCACCCCCTGTCTCGCCGGAGTGGAACTCATGTCATCGCCAGACCTTGCCGCCGTGCCCGACTCGACCGCCGCGCGCGTGTACGACGACATCCTGCAGGCCATCGGCAACACGCCGCTCATCCGCCTCAACCGCGTGGGGCGTTCGCTGGCGTGCCGGCTGTATGCCAAAGTAGAATTCTTCAACCCCGGCGGTTCGGTCAAGGATCGCATCGGGCAGGCCATGATCGAGCAGGCCGAGCGTGCCGGCCGGCTGAAGCCGGGCGGCACGGTGGTGGAGGCCACTTCCGGCAACACCGGCGTGGGGCTGGCCATCGTGTGCGCCATCAAGGGCTACAAGTCGGTGTTCGTGATGCCGGACAAGATGAGTCAGGAAAAGATTCAACTGCTGCGAGCCTTCGGGGCGCGGGTGGTGATCACCCCCACTGCCGTAGAACCGGGGGACCCGCGTTCATACTACTCGGTCTCGCGCGATATTGTGGCAAAGACGCCCAACAGTATTCTCGCCAACCAGTACCACAACCCGGAGAATCCGCACAGCCATTACCTGACTACCGGCCCGGAAATCTGGTCCCAGACCCGCGGCGCGGTCACCGATGTGGTAATCGGCATGGGGACCGGCGGCACGATCACCGGCGTGGGCCGCTACCTCAAGGAGCGCAACCCCGACATCCGCATCATCGGGGTGGACCCGGCCGGCTCGTTGCTGTACGAGACGCACCGGCTCGGCCACCTGCCGGAGGACCCGCACCCCAGGACCTACAAGATCGAGGGCATTGGCGAGGACTTCCTGCCCACCGCTCTGGATCTGAGCGTGGTGGATGAGGTGATCCAGGTGGGCGACCGCGAGTCCTTCTTGATGACCCGCCGTCTGGTCAAGGAAGAGGGCATTTTCTGCGGCGGTTCGTCCGGCACGGCAGTGGTGGCCGCCCTGCGGTATGCCCGGCCCCTCGGCCCGGGGCAGCTGGTAGTGGTGATCCTGCCGGACTCTGGCTCGCGTTACCTTTCCAAAGTCTTTGACGACAAGTGGATGCGCGAGAATGGCTTTCTGGATTCCGACTGGGCCGAGACCACCGCGGCTGACGTGCTGGAGGCGCGCGGGCCGCGCGCGGTGATCGCCGCCCGCATCACCGACCGCATGACCGAGGCCATCGGTTTGCTAAAACAGCACGACATCTCACAGATGCCGGTGTTGGACGCCGGCGGTGGACTGGTCGGGCTGGTGAGCGAGGTGGAACTGCTCAGCCACATGCTGAGCGCCGGGCACCAACACACTCCGGGCGAGACGCTGGAGGAGTTGCCGCTTTCTGACCCGATTGTGGTCGCCCCGGAGACCGCGTTGGACGAGATCCTGCCAGACATGCTGCGCGGCAAGGTGGCGGTGGTGGTCGCCGGACAAGAGATCACCGGCCTCCTGACCAAGATAGACATTCTGGACTTCCTCTCCCGCGACCGCTAATCCCCACTCCCCACTCCCCACTCCCCACCCCCCACTCCCCACC
>CAYZNA010000073.1:0-12173 GCA_964478665.1 uncultured Anaerolineales bacterium | reverse complement strand
TGATGGTCGGCGTGAGGCTGGGGGTGAGGGTGGCGGTGGGGGTGGCGGTAGTGGTGTTGGTGGGGGAGGGGGTGATGGTGGGGGTATCGGTAGGCGTGGGGGTGTCGGTGGGCGTGGGCGTATCGCTGGGGATGGGGGTGTTGGAGGCGGTAGCGGTGGGGACGGCGATCTGCGGCGGCAGGCCGATGACGCGGACTTTGCGGAATTCTTCCACGACCATTTCGCGGCTGCCGGTCAGGCGCGCGTAGGGTTTGCCGCCGGTGTTCCACAGGGTGGTGAGGAAGGGGGTGAGCACCGGATGGTGGTAAATGACGAACACGATCACCCGGTCGCCGGGGCCGCCGGCGTCATCGGCCGGCGAGCACACGCCGCTGCCGCGATCGAGCGAGTAGTCGGAGAAGCCGTCGTCGTCGGTGTCCCGCCCGGAGCACACGGTGACGTGGAAGTAGCCCACGTCGGTGCTGGAGGCGGCATCATCAATCAGCAGGCCGGCAGCCCCGACGCGGGCCACGTCGCGGATGGAGGGCAGGCGGGCGTTGTCTTGCAGGGCGGCGGTTTCGGCCTCGTAGTCAACGACCTCGTTGTAGGGAACCACACAGTCCACCAGGCCATCGAGCAGGTCGTCGGCGGCGTAGCCGGTATCTATGCCGGCCTGGGCGCAATAAGCCAGGTTGTACTGCCCGGTGACGGCGTAGCGCGCGCCGAAACGGGCGGCGTTGGCGACTGCCATCCACGCCTGTAACAGGCGGGCCACTTCGATGCTGCCAAAGATGAGCAGCAGCAGCACCGGCAGGATGAGGGCCAGTTCGGCCATGGACTGGCCGAGCCAGCGGTGGGGTCGCGGGCCGGTGGGGCGTGGGGTGGCCGGGGCGTTCATGGCAGTCGAGGGGCGGGGTCAGTTGGTCAGGCGGGTGAAGATGCGGGAGGCAATGGCTTCGAAAATCTCTTGCAGTTCTGCGCCGGTGGGGGCGAAGTAGTAGTTGCCGCAGGAGGTTCCAGTGGCGGAGGAGGCGCACGGGTCGGAGGTGTAGTTGGTGGAGGCGATAAAACGCAGCAGGTCTTCGCCGGCGTTGGGATCGCCATAGGTGTTGTTGATCACCAGGTCGCCGAGGCCAATGGTAAAGACCAGCACGCCGTTGCCATTGGGCGCCGGGGCGGGTGGGCCGGGCCGGCCGAGGGCTTCGGCCCAGTCGCGGGCGTAGTCGTCGGCGTCGTAGTCGGGGTCGCCGGAGGTGTGGCGGGTACTGATGAAGGCATCCCGGCAGAAGGGCTGGACCCAGGTGGTGGCCGGGCAAAAGCCGTAAGGATAGCCGTCCTCCGGGCCGCTGGCGTTGGCGGCGCCGTCGCTCAGGTGGACGGTGACCCACAGGGCTTCGAGGCGCGGGCTGGGAGTGAAGAAGGCGGCGTTGGCAACTTTAAGGCCGCCGCCCTGATTGGTGGAGGTGCAGGCCTGCGGGTTGGGCGGGTAATAGGTGGAGCACGGCGGCGAGCCGGGGTCGAGCTGGAAGACGGTCAGGCCGTTGATGGCCGCCAGCAGGGCGTCGCGGTCGTTGGTGAGCGTCTGGACCAGCGTGGCGGAGCGGTCAAAGGTTACGATGGCCACCCGGTCGTAGGGGAAGTCCATGCGGTTGACGAAGGCAATCGCCGCGGCGCGCACTTCCTCGAAGGGGTGGCAGGTTTTGGTGGGGTTGCAGACGGCCGGGTCGCGCTGCGGGTCGCCGGGCGGGGCGTCGTAGGTCATGGATTCGGAGGTGTCAATGGAGAGCACCACGTCCACCGAGGCGGCCTCGGACTCGGCGGTGGAGGTGAGCTGCACGTCCCGTATGCCAATCAATTGCAGAAAGGAAACCGGGGCGGTGATGCTGCCGGTGACGCGCACGAACTTGCGCGGCGGCTCGGTGCACAGGTCGGAGAGCGGAATGGCCTGCGGGTCGCAGATCTCCACCACCACCTCGCTCAGGACCAGGCTGTGCAGGCTGGCGAATTCGAGGGCAATATCGGTCAACTGGTCCACGCCGCGCCCTTCGCGGAACTGGGTGGCTGCGCCGAGGGCGGCGGCGTCAATCGCGCGTTTGAGATTGCCGTACTGCACGTACAGGCTGAGGGTGTCGGTGAGGAAGCCAGCGAAGACCAGCAGGCCGAAGAAGGCCACGGCAATCAGGGCCAGCGATTGGCCGCCTTCGCGGCGAGTGTGGGCTGCGCGGCGGCTTTTCATTGGGTCACCGTAACCGAGCAGCCGTCGTCGAAGGTGACGGTGACCACGTAGCCGGAGGGGGCAATGTCCTCGTCGAAGTAGACGCGCATCTGCCGGGTCTCTCCGGCCGCCAGTGAGAGATCGGCGCCGCTCTTGAAGGTCATGTCGCCGGGGATGTTCGTGGGGGGGGAGTTGTCCCTTCCGTCAACAATGTCGTCGCCGTTCCAGTCCACGTCTTTCAGTTGCTCGTTGGGCGAGTCCGGCCAACTGATGAAGATGGAGACAATGTTGACCGAGGCGCCGGTGTTGTTGGTGATGTAGAAGTGGAAGAAGCTCTCGTCGTCGAAATACAGCGCGGTGGCCGAGTACTGGCAGGCCTCGGTAGGAGTGGGGGTAGGGGTAAGGGTTGGCGGGGCGGTGGGGGTGCCGGTGGCCGGCAGGCAGACGGTGAAGTTCACCGCGGCGGTGGTCTGCTGGCTCTGATTGTCGGTGGCAATCACCGTCAGGGTGTGCAGGCCGTTGACCACCGTCTGGCCGGTGTCGGACCAGGCGCCGTCGGCCAGATTCTCGTTGGGGCTATCGCTGCACCCGAAGGCGTTGCCGCCAAAGGCGCAGTAGTTGGACTGGTATTCGGTGTGGTCGTGCACCGTGCCCTGTCCGCCCGGCCCCTCAATTACAAAGCGCACGTTGGCAATGCCGTCGCCGTCGGTGGTGCCCACGTCTGGATCGTAGGCAACCGCCCAACCGGGCAGGATGGCGTCGTAGCAACCGGAGGCGACGGGCTGCTGAATCTCCACGAACGGCGGGGCCTGGGTGGGCGAGGCGGCTGGGGAGGGGGAAGGGGTGGGGGTAAGAGTAACCGTGGGGCTTGCCGTGGGCGTGGGGGTATCGGTGTCGGTGGCGCCCGGGATGGGTGTGTCGGTGACGGTGGGGCTGGGGGTGTCAGAGGCCACCGGGGTATCGCTGGGCGGTCCGCCCGGCGTGGCGGTGCGGGTGGCGGTGGCCGGCCGGAGCGTGGGGGAGGGTCCGCTGGTGGCTGTTGGCTCCACCGACGCCAGCGGCATGATGGTATAGGCCTGCAACAACACCGGGTCGGGGAGGAATTGCTGGCCAACGGGCAACTGGAAGATGTGATGGTGGTTGTAGAACACCTCCACCAGCAGGACGCCGGTGCTGGGGGCGGTAGAGATCAGGCGGCTCTGGACCTCGGCGGTGCTGAACATGGAAGATTGGTTGCGGCTGCCGCCGGGCAGGTTGGCGGCGTAGGACCAGCCGTTTTCGCCATCGGCGGTCGGGTAGCGGGCCAGCACGTCGCCGCTGCCGCCGATGGCAAAGAACGAGATGACAATGTCGTTGCCATCGGCGATGCTCTCGGCGCTATCGAACCGCAGATCGGTCATGTTCTGGATGGCGAGGCAGGCAGTGACAAAGTAGAAGTCGGTGGTAGTGGCGCAGTCTGAGTCGCCGGTCTGAGCGCCAGCGCCGAAGGGGTCGCTGTCGGAACTGAAGCGGGCGCCGGCGCGGCTGGCGTCGAGAATGGTCAGGTAGTTGTTGCCGGCGAAGGCCACCTGAATCATGCCGGCCATGAGCAACAGCATCAGGGGGAAGATCAGCGTCAGTTCGACCAGACTCTGGCCGCGCCCGCCGGGGGGGCGGAGCTTTCCCGTCTTGCCGGTAGGGAAGCGCCGGATGGGTTTCAAGATCCGGATTAGCATCGAGCCGCAGGGCTACCTCTATGATCTCCGCACTTACCAGCAGCATACCACAAACCGGCGTGCGCCTCAGTAGAGAAGATGTCCCAGAGTACCGGCGGCCTCTCCCCCCGCCAGCCTTCCCGAGCGGAAGGCCACCCCTCCGGCGAGCGGGCGGGAGGGCCGGGGCGCAGGGGGCGCACACTTCGCGCCCTGCGCCCCGGATTATCGCGAAGATACCAGGGTGGCAGGGGGGATTATGCCAGGGCCGGCGCCTGCCCGGCCGGGACCAGCAACCGCACGCGCGTCCCCTGGCCGGGCTGGCTGTCAATATCCAGTTCGCCGCCCAGCAGTCCAATGCGCTCGCGCAGGGCCGGCAGGCCGAGCGTTTTGTGGCCGGCTTCCAGCGCGCTGTGCGCGTCGAAGCCCTTGCCGTTGTCTTCCACAATCACCTGCACGCGGTGCTCGTCCATGTCCATGCTCACCTTGATCTGGGTGGCCTGGGCGTGGTCGCGCACGTTGCCGAGCAACTCTTGCAGCGCGCGGAAGACCATCACCTCGCGCACCGACTCGATGCGACGCTGGGTGCCGGTGAACAGCCAGCTGGCCTTGACGCCGGATTTTACCCCGAAGTCGTCCAGATAGCGTCTGGTGGTGGGCACCAGACCGAGGTCGTCCAGCATCATCGGCCGCAGGTCGAAGATAAAGTCGCGCACCCGCTGAAAGGTGCTGGTGGCGGCGGCCTTCATGTTCGCCAGCTCTTCGCGGGCGCGTTGCGGGTCGTTGTCGAACAGCCGCATGGCGATTTCGGCCTGCAGGATGAAGTTGGACAGCGCCTGGGCGGGGCCGTCGTGCATCTGCCGCGAGAGGCGCTGGCGTTCAGCCTCCTGGGCCGCCACCACGCGCACAATGATCGGCGGGCCGGCTTCCTTCCCGTTGGCGCCCCCGGCGCCGGGGCTGGCCTCGTCCAGCAAGCTGCGGGTCTTCTTGAGAAATCTCAGGTAGCGTTCCAGGTTGGTTTGATCGCTCTGCAACTTCTCGAGCTGGCCGCGCATGGTGAACAGCCGCTGCAGGGAATCCTGGGAGGCTTCGTACGCCGTGCGAATATCGGCGCGCGGCACGGTATCGAAGTTGAGTTGCAAGTTGCGCAGGTGGGCCGCAATGGAGGCGCTGCGCTGGGCCAGCTTATCTACCTCCCCCTGGCTCTGGTCCACCAGCAGATTGATCTCGCGCACCTCACGGGTGACCGCCTCGATCTCGGCGTGGGTCTCGGCGAGCAAAGCCTGGAGCTGATCGTGCTCCGGCTCGGGTTCAGCCATGCAGGCCTCCTTTGCGGGCGGTCTCCTGCAAGCGCACCCAGCCGTGGCGCAGCGCGTACACTGCCGCCTGGGTGCGGTCCTCTACATCCAGCTTTTGCAGGATGGACGTCATGTGGTTCTTCACCGTCTGGTGGCTGATGCCCAGGGTGTAGGCGATCTCTTTGTTACTCAGGCCGCGCGTCACGTGCTGCAAGATTTCCATCTCGCGCGGCGACAGGGGCGAGAACACGTCGTGGGTGTCGTCCAGATAAGGTCGGCTGGCGGCCTCGACCTTCTTCTCTATCCAGGCCTTCAAGCCCTCTTCGTCAAAAATCTGGTCGCCCACTACGTAATGGCCCTGGGCTACCTGGCGGATCACTTCCACCAGCTTCTCTGGCTCCACGTCCTTGGGATAGTAGGCGGCCGCGCCAGCCTTCAGGGCGTGCAACAACTGCTCTTCGTCGTCGTAGGCAGTGAGCATCACCATGGCGGTATGCAACCGTTCCATGCGGATCTGGCGCGCGATCTGCAGGCCGTTCACATCCGGCAGGTTGATGTCAAGAATCACCACGCGCGGGGCCTTTCTCTGCACCAGACGCAGCGCCTCCTCGCCGGTGGAACCTTCAGCGATGACCTCGATTCCCGGCTCGCTGGAAATCACATCGCGCAGGCCCTGACGAAACAGCGGGTGGTCGTCCACAATGAGAACTGAGATATTGTCCATCCGGTTCCTCGCTGGTATTTTGCCGATATGTGCGAGTATACACTGCATGGGCGTGGGATGCAAACGCAGGTAGGCGAGGGGGTGCATTTCAGCGTAGGGGCGACCTACCCCCCCGGCCCGGTCTCCGACCGTCCCGAAGCGGGAAGGGGGAGTCGCGCCCCTCTCCGCTTCGGGGAGGGGTCAGCAACGGCGGAAATCGGCCCGCCCCGAAAATGAAATGCACCCTATCCGCCCATCCGCCGCCAGCGCCACACCTCCATGTTGCCCCCCCCGGCCGCCGGGCTGAAGCGACCCCCGCTGCGATACACTACCGGCGCTCCGCGCGCGGCCAGTAGCGGGTACCATTCCGGGAAGGTTGCCACGTAGTCCGCGCCCTGCGCCTCCAGCCAGGCCGCCAGCCGCGCCTCGTCACGGATGAACGGGATCACCTCCGGTGAGACCAGCCCGGCCATATCGAGCAACGGCCGGCCGGAGTAGTAGCCAATGGCGCCGACGTCGTGGGCGGCGATGCGCGCCCCCGGCGGCGTGTTGGCCGCCAGCCAGCGCGCGGTTGCCACCATCTCGGTCTGGATAATCCCCACATCGCGGGCGTAGGCCCCCGCCCCGAGGGCGACGAATCCCAGCCAGACCGCGACCACGCTCCCCCACCACACTCTCGCCCCCACCCGCTGCCGCGCGTGGGGATACCTCCACCCCACCCGTCTGGCCACCCCCGCGACGGCGTACGCCAGCAGCACCGGCAGTGCAGGCAGCACGTAGCGCCCGTGTTGATAAGTCAGCGGCAGCCGCAGAGCGTACAGGCCCACGTAGGCAGCGGCCCAGAGGAGAGGGAGGAAGGAGGAACGCTTCGCCGGAAGGAGGAAGAAGGAAGAAGGCCGCCAACCGCCAATCGCCGGCCGCCGGCCGCCAACTGCCAACTGCCAACCGCCAGCGACCAGCAGCCAGCCGGGCAGGAGCAGGACCAGGCCACCGGCGAGCAGCGGGGCCCACAGCCGCAGGAAGCGCAGCAGGAACGGCGCGGCCAGCAAGGCGGCGTACTCGGCCTGTTTGGCGTAAAAGGTGTTGGGCCACCAACCCCCGCCGAGGGCGCGGTTGAACCCCAGATACAGGGCAAAGGGAAACCCAAAGCCGAGCGAGAGCGCCAGCAGGCGCACGCCAGCCGCGTGAAACTGATAGCGGAGGTGGCCGGTGTATTCCCGCCGGGTGGCCAGGGCAACCCCCAGCGCTGCGACCGGCAGCAGGGTGAGGCCGTCCGGGCGCGCCCAGGCGCTGGCCCCGATCAGCAGCCCCAGCAGGCCGGGGAAGCGCCAGCGGGCCGCCACAGCCCACAGCGCGGCCACGGCAAAACAGGCCAGCAGCAGCGTTTCCATGCCGGAGAGCGCCGCCCACAGTAGATGCCACTCCAGAACCACGGCCAGCCCGGCCAGCAGGGCCGGCCCCCGGGCGCAGTCCGCCGGTCCCGGGTAGAGGGTCCCGGCCAGGCGAAAGGTCAGCCAGCCCAGCAGAATCAGCAGCCCGAGGCCGAGCGCCGTGGTCCACAGCCGGTAGTCCAGCCCCAGCCGGTAGCCGAGCGCCAGCAGCGCGGTCCACAGCGGGGAGGTTGAGCCGGCGGAGGGCTGGCCGGGGACGAATTCCCAGCGGCCGGCAGCGGCCAGGTTGCGGGCATAGGTCTGGTGTATCCAGGCGTCGTCGAGGGGGAAGCCGAAGCCGATCGCGCGCCGGGCGGCCAGCAGGTAGGTCGCCGCGCCGAGGACCGCCGCCAGCGCGAGCCACGGCAGCGGGCCGCCGAAGGCCGGCGGGCGCGGCTGCCCGGGATGGCCGGTCACCGGTTCACCTCGTACAGGGTGACCGGGCGCCCCTGGCCATCGGCAAAGGTCCGCAGGCGGCGCAGGCGCGGCTCGCCGTCCGGGTGCAAGTACAGCCCGGCAAGGGCCGCCGGCAGGTTGGCATCCAGCACAACGTAGCGGGCGCCATAACGGCCGGCGACGGTCAGCAGGTCGGCCGGAGGACCGTCCAGGATCACGATGGCCGGCAGGCCGGTGTGGTAGGTGAAGCCGGGCGGGTTGTTCACGGCCACGGTTACGCCGTCCGGAAGGGCAGCGCCGATCTGGTCATACACGGCGTCGGCCTGATTCCACGCCGGGTGGCCCGGGTCCGCGCCCAGCACGCGCGCCCGGAAGAGCAACAGCGACAGCCCGGCGGCCAGCAGCACCGCCCCGCCCATGAAGACCGGCGCGGCGACTTCTGGCCGCCAGCTCCGGCGGCGGGCGGCGACCCACTGCACTGCGCCCACAATCCCGCTCGGGGCCAGCGCCAGCACGAAGGGCAGGATCACCGTCCCGGAGTGGAACAGCCCGCCGCGCGCGCCGGGGAAAGGGAAGAAAAGGGTCATGAGGGTGAGGAGGAGCAGGTAATAGGTAAGTGGCAAGTGGAGAAGGGGATGAGGGCGGAGGCGGCGCGCCGCGAGCAGGGCGAAGGGCCACAGGAAGATCATGCCCTGCACAGTGAGGGCGGTTTGCAGGTTGGCCAGCAGGGCGGACCAGCGGGCGGCGAGAATTGCGCGCCAGCCTTGAGCGAGGAAATCGGCGGCGGTGGGCGGCGCCAGGCTGAACAGTTGGTTGTAGTCCCGCAGCCACAGCGCCGCCGAAGCTCCGGGGGCAAGGGGCGCGCCGACGGCCAGGTAATTGCGCACGAGCCAGGGGAGCACAGTAAGGAAGTAGGAAGTAGGAAGGAGGAAGAAGGAAGAGGGCCAGCGCCGACCGCCAGTTGCTTCCTTCTTCCTACTTCCCGCGAAGCGTTCCTCCTTCCTTCTTACTGCCATCAGGCCCCACGCAGCCGCCACGACCACCAGCAGTATTCCGTCCGCCCGCGTCAGGTGCGCCAGGCCAGCCAGCAGCCCGGACAGCGCCCACCAGCGCGCGCGGCCGGTTTCGCTCCCGCGCCACGCCGCAACGAGGCAGCCCGCGCCGAGCAAGCCAAACAAGGCAAAGGTATCGGCGGTGGCCCAGTAGCTCAGATAAAAGCCGGGGAAGACGGCCAGCAGCCCGGCGATGAGCGGCGTTCGAGCGTTGAACGTTGCGAAGTCCCCGGAGGGGGGAACGTTGGAACGTTGAACGTTGAACGTTGCGAAGTCCCCGGAGGGGGGAACGTTGAAACGCGACGCGAGGGCGGCGGTGAACGGGGGCAGCAGGGCTGCTAGAAAGACGAAGGGGAGCTGCGCCGTGCGGAAGGTATCGCCGAAGACGGCCATGCAGGCCGCGGCTACCAGCGAGGTCAGCGGCATCCAGTACAAGTGAGAGGGGTGCGGCAGGCCGGTAGGGGCGTCGAGGTAGTTCCACAAATACGGCTCGGTGAAGCCGCGCCCCCGAACCAGTTCGCGCGCGCCGCCGAAGTAGTAGTACGCATCCATGTAGCCCGGCTGGCGAACGAACCAGGCCGCAGCCAGATTGACCGCGAGGCCGAGGATGAACAGGCTGAAATAGCCGCGACGGGTCATGGCAGCAGGCGGTAGACGACCACATCCGGGTTGCGGTACACCACGCGCAGGTAGGCTGCGTCGCCCGGCGACCAGTCCCCCAGCGCGCGCTCGGCGGGGCCGTAGTACAGATAAGTGGGCCGCAGTTGGTCCAGCAACGCTTTCCGTTGCGCCGCGCCCGTTTCCGCCCGGAATACCTGCTCCACCTGCGCCTGGCGCGCGTAGAAGTCCGGGGTCAGGTTCCAGTGCCCGATCAGGGTGTGCACTCCGGCCGCCGCCGGCAGATAGTTGCTGGTGGGGTAGCTGGCCAGCACGCTCTCGGCCGGCGTGACGTGGGCCGCCAGCCACGCCGCGGCCTGCACCTCCCCGCGCAGCATAAAGAGCAGCGGGGAGCGCACCGCTGCCGCCAGTGTGTAGCCGGCCAGCAGGTACACGTTAGAGAGGGCGGCCGTGGCCAGCGCCAGGTTCAGTGCCAGCAACCGCAACCGCTGCGCGGGGTATTTGCGACCGAGCCGGCGCGCCAGCCAGGAGCGTTTGAGCGCCCCGGAAGCCCGCACCAATCCCCAGGCCGCCAGCCCGGCCAGCGGCGCCTGCACCCCGGCCACGAAGCGCCGCTGAGTCTGCACCGGGGCGTACAGCAGCGCGGCCACCGCGCCCAGCCACAGCAGCAGCGGCGCCCACCGCGCCCGGCGCGGCCAGCGCCGGGGGCGCGTACCGACAAGGGCCACCGCCGCCAGCAACGGGAGCAGTCCGTACCCCAGCAGATACACCTGGGGCGGCGGCGAGAGGGTGATGTCCTGGCGGGCGATCAGTTGCAGCGCCGGGTCGCGGCTCAGCCCCCACAGGTAGTACCCGCCCACCGGCAGGGCGGCCGCCCCGGCAGCCAGCAGCGGCCAGAGCGGCCCCCGATCGCGGCGACGCCAGGCCAGCCAGCCGGCGGTCAGCGCGGCCACCAGATAGATCGCGGGCGCCAGCTTGGGCTGCACGATAGCCAGTCCGGCCGCGGCCAGCGCTGCCACAGCAACCGCGCCCCGACCGGGTTGCGCCAGCGCGGTGAGCAAGTGCAGCGCCAGCGCCGCTCCGACCGCCAGGTGCGGCACCAGCAGCAAGCTGAAGAAAGCGTACATATCCATGAACCAGAAGTCGGCCGGGGAAATGCCGTCCGGCCCGGCCGGGGCGATCAACTGGGTGAGCCAGCCCAGCCCGGAGGCGGTGGCGAACAGCAGCAGCGCCAGCCAGCGCACCGCCGGCCGCGGCAGGTAGGCGCGGTAATAAGCCAGCGCCGCCATCAGCAGCCACAGCCCGCCGGCGTTGCGCGCCAGATGAAACATTGCCAGCGGCGAAAATCCCAGCCAGCGCGAGAGGTGGCCCAGAAAAACGTAGAACTCATACAGAAACAGGCGCGAGGTGGGCGGACCGGTCTGCAACGTCTCAAACAGCCAGCCCCCGGCGCGGCCAACCTGCATGGCGGCGAGGTACACGTTGGCATCAATGGGGTTGAACAGAATGCCGCTGAAGGCCAGCGCGGGCGTCTGGCGCAGCCAGCCGGCCAGGTAGGGTAGGTTGCTTACGGCCACCACCCCCAGCGCCAGCAGCGCGCCCCGCCGAGATTCAGCGCGTGAACTCATAGATCAGCAGGTCGTCAACGGACCATACGCGGGCCAGCGCAAAATTGGCGCTGAGCCAGGCCAGGTGGGGATGCGCCCTGGCGCCGCTGGCGCGGTATTCCTGCTCAGCGCGGGCGAAGATCACCAACCACACCCGCCGCGCCTGGCCCACCGCGGCCTCCGGCGCCGGGTCCGCGAACAGCCCCAGGGCCTGCTGGGTGGGATACGCGAGCGTGTCGGAGCCGGCGCCGGGAGGGTCGGCCAGAAAGCGCTGCGGCAGGGCGCGGTCATAATAGTGCATGGGGAAAAAGGTGAGTTTGTTGCTGTGCAGGATCACGTCGCCCGGAACGAACTGCTGGCGCAGGTAGGCTGCCGCCGCCGGGAAATCCGGGCGCGGAAATTGGGCAAAGGAATAGTGCGCCCACAGCCCCAGCGCTGTGGTGGCCGCCAGCAGCAGCCCCAGCAGCCCCCGGACCGGCGCCGGCGCCGGGGAGCCGGCCAGCAGCCAGCCGATGGCCGGCGCGGCCACCAGCCCGGCCGGGAGCAACGCCCGCTGCACGTACACCGGCTGAACCAGCGAGGCCGCGAACAGCAGCAGCGGTGTGCCGCCGGCCAGCGCGGCCAGCCACGCCGCGCGCCGGGTCGCCGGGCGGCGCCACTCGCGGGCCAGCGGCGCCAGCAACATCACCGGCAGCGCCAGCGCGGTGAAGGCCACCAGCGCGAGCGCGACGCGGCGCGCCAGCAACTCTTCACCGCCGGCGTACACCAGCGCGCTTTGCAGCAGGGTGGCAACCTCCGGGCGGGCCACCCAGTAGGCCTGCCGCACCTTCGCCAGTTGCCCCGGCAGGTTGAGCAGCCACGGCAGCCAGAGCAACAGCGCCGCGCCGCCCGCCAGCGCCACCCGGCGGAAGACCCGTGGTCGCGGCAGGGTGCTCAGGCCGAGCGCCAACAGAAACACCGCCGCCAGATTGTGCAGGTACATGGCCGCCGCCGCCGAAGTCGCCAGAAGGAATACCTCCCACTTACCACTTGCCACTAGCCAGTTCCCGGTACGGGGTAAGTAGGTATTGGTAAAGTATGTTCTCAATATTCCGGGGGAACGCATGGCGCGAAGCGTGCGTTCCCTACGTAGCTTGACAATGTTAGATTTCTGCTCGTAGTGGAGCACGCAGCGCAGCGGAGTG
>CAYZNA010000072.1:0-12199 GCA_964478665.1 uncultured Anaerolineales bacterium | reverse complement strand
CTCCGGTACCACCAACCTCCACGTTCACTCCGGTACCACCAACCTCCACGTTCACCCCGCCACCACCACAGTGCAGCGATCGTGTGGATAACGATGGCGACGGCTGGGTGGATGCCAGTCACGACCCCGGCTGTGGAGGGAATCCGCAGTGGGATCATGAGTACAACCTTCCCACCGACCATCAGTGTAGCAATAATGCTGATGATGATGGAGATGATAAAGTGGACGGATATGACCCGGGCTGCAGTGACTGGAAGGACAATGATGAAAGCGACGCGCTTTACGCTCGCCGTGCAGCCCCCGGGGTGGTTCACCGGGTTGGCCAGCGGCTCTGGCCGGGCCGGCGCTGCCGGAGATGCCTGTGAGGAGAAGCCCCGGATTTCGCCGCAGGTCACAGTGGGGCCACGCTGGCTCGGCGGGCGAGGCTATGTACGTTGATGGTTGATTCCACATTGCCCCTTGTCATTGGCCACGCTCAGGCCATCGGGCGGCGGCCGCTGCTGCAAGAATGCCTTGCGGCTGAGGCAGTGGTGACCGGCGCCGGCCTGCCCCTGACGCTGGCGGTTGTGGCCGATGGCGGCCACAGCCGGGTCGCCGGGGAACGGGCCGCCCGGCTGGCGACGGATACCGTGTTGCAGGCCTGCCGCTCGGCCGGCGAGCGCCAGCCCGCCCGGATGCTGTATGCCGCGCTCACCGCCGCCAGCGCCGCCGTGTACAGCGCCGGGCAGCAGAGCAGCGCACCCGGCGAGATGAGTTGCGCCGCCACGCTGGCGGCAGTTCACCGGGGCCGCCTGTATCTGGCCCACGTGGGCAAAGGCCGGGTTTACCTGATTCGCGGGCAGCACGCCGTGCAACTGACGGCCGACCACACCTGGGCCTACGAGATGCTGCGCAGCGGCAAGCGCACCCCTGAAGAACTGGAAACACACCCCAACCGCGACCATCTCGGGCGGGCGCTGGGCCGGGCGCTGACGGTAGAAGTGGACCAGGGGGTGCAGTCAGGCCATCCGCTGGCGGGGGAGGCCGCACCCGATGGGGGACTGCCCGTGTACCCGGGCGATTGCATCGTGGTGTGTTCCGACGGTCTGGCCGGACCGCTCGGGCCGGACGAAATCGCAGCCACGGTCCGCACCGCTGAGCCGCAGCAGGCCGCCGAGCGGCTGGTCGAACTGGCTGCGAGGTATGGTGAGGATAGCGCTTCCCTCGTAATGCTCGAGATCACGGGGGAGGATCCGCAAGCGACAGGCGTACGTGCGCGACCGTCGCCGCTCTCGGGCAGGAGGATACTTGCCCTGTCAGGGCTGTTTATACTCCTGCTGGCCCTCGTTGGCCTGGGCATTGTGGTATTGCGCCCCCGGGACTCGGTGGCAACAGCACCGCCTCCCACCCCCATCGCAACCTCCACCCTGCCGCCTTCAGAGGAACAGGTATCTATTGCCCGTCTCATCGCTATGAAAGGCGCCGTAGAGGCCGATCCGCCGGGCGACGCGCCGCCGTATACGTTAGAAGCAGGAGACACAGTAGCGCCGGCAGCCGGCGAACTGGTCCGCGTGGTCGGGCCGGGGCGGCTGCGTCTGGCGTTGAGCGACGGGTCGGTGCTGTTTCTGGACTCCGATACCGAGATCGAGTTGCGCCAGATCGCCGGGCAGGACCAGAGCCAGACTCTGATCCAACTGAACCAGGGCCGGCTGCTGGTGGCAGCCGACCCGCTGGCCGGACAGGAATTCTACGTGCTGGCCGAAACCGGGGCGCGGGCGCAGGTGATCGGCTCGCTGATGGGGGTTGAGTATGATCCCGATGTGCAGCACTTCGAGGTGGACTGCCTGGCAGGGCGCTGCCGCCTGCTGGGGCGGAATGGCGACGCCCAGGAACTGCGGGCTGGCGAACACTCCGGGCTGTACTACGGCCGGCCCGCTCCGCCGGACCCGGCGCGCTATGAATTATATGTCGCCCTGGGCGACCCGGGCGACGTGCTGACAGCCACGGCCACCAGTACACCGGGAGCAGTGACGCCATCCCCGACCGCGGCTACGCCCACCTCCACGCCCACCGGCACAAGTACCCGTTCAACGCGACGGCCCACCTCCTTCCCTACGGCCACGAAAACGCCGCCCGTAACTTCTACACCGGCATCAGGGCCGACACAACCTTCAGAGGCTACCAGTACAGCTCCAGCTACAGCTCCAGCTCCAGCTCCAGCTCCAGCTACGGCTACAGCAACGCCAGGGCCGGCGCCCAGGACCCCAACCCCGACGTGGACGTGGACCAGCGCTCCTGCTCCACTACCGGGCAAGATCATCGGAAAGGTGAAGGATGAGACTTATGGGTATTGGCTGGAAGGTGCGACTGTGAGGGTGGATGATACCGGGCAGTCCTGCACAACCGGTTCGAACGGCCAGTGCCAGATTAAAAATGTGCCTGCGGGTACGCACAACGTGACTGCTTCAAAAGCCGGCTATGAAAGTCGAACAGCGTCCGCAACAGTCAATTCTAACCAGGCCAGTACGATTGAATTCGGTCTACCTCCGTTGCCACTCGCACCCACCGCCACGCCAACCACGCCACCGCCACCCACACCCACGCCGACCACGCCGCCGCCGCCGCCGCCGAGCGAAACGCCCACGCCAGCAGGAGCCAGTTACAACCGCTGGACGAGGGGTGCCGCCGGCCCGATGAAATCCCGCCCCGCCGCCGTTTCACGATTACATTCGATGGTCTGACAAGGTTCCGCACCACAATGACCTCCAGAGTTCTTATCGGTTCTGACCAGCAACCCGGCGCGATTCGCAAGAACGCGCCGCAAGAAGACGCGCTGCAAGCGCTGGCGCTGCGCACCGATGGCGGCCTGAGCCTGACGTTGGCCGTAATCGCCGACGGCGAAGGCCGCCAGGGCGCACGGGCATTGGCCGATCTGGCCGTGCAAACAGTGGTGAGCACCGTCCAGCACTCGGCCGGAAATTCGGTGGCGCGCCTTCTACAGAGTGCGGTTGAGGCCGCCAACGCGGCAGTAGTGACAGAGAAAGGGCGCAACCCGGCGCTGGCGGAGGCCTACGCCGGGCTGACCGTGGCAGCAATCCATCGCGGCCGCCTGTTTCTGGCCCACGCCGGGCACACCAGCGCCTACCTGGTCCGGAATCGTCAGGCGATCCGGCTGACTGAGGGCCAGGTTGCCCCGCGGGGAAAACCGGTCGAGGCCGCCGGCCTGAGCCATAGCATCCAACCCGATCTCCACATCCGCGCCCCGAATCACAACCAGACCGCATCTGGATTCCCGCTGCGGGCTGGCGATCACGTGATCCTGTGCAGCGACGGCCTGACGGGCAACGGCTCGGGCCAGGAGTGGCGCTATCTCACCCGGCAGGAAATGGTGGTGGCCACTGAGGAGAAGGGCGCGCTAGAAGTTGCCCGGCGGCTGGCCACCTTCCCCATGAGCCGCAACGTGGACGACAATGTCTCGGTAATCGTCCTGCGCGTTCCGGCGAGGCGCATCCCGAAAGCCCTGATCGCCGGGCTGGGTGGGGTGACTCTGGTCGTACTGCTCACGGTGCTTGGCATCAGAATCAACCACATCGTGAATCCGCCTGTTACGCCCACTCCGACTCTCGCGCCGGATGAAGGTCTGGCGCGGTTGGAAAGCGCTCAGGGGCAGGTCCGCGCCTTTGCTCCGGGTGACACCTCCGGGCAGGCGGTGTCAAGTTTCGGAGACATCCCCGCCCGCTCCCGGGTACACGTTACCGGGGGTGCGACCCTTGTATTGAGAGGGGCAGCAGGGTCTGTCTTTGGGCGGGCGTACCCTGGTCCAGAAACCGACTTTACCCTGACGCAGATTGACCCACAGGAGCCTGCGGCGTCAGGCCAGGTGATCATAACTATCACCAGCGGCGAATTGCTGATTGTGGCGGCTGAGACGCCGCGCACATTCGTGGTGCGGTTCGAGGGAGCAGAGGCGGCATCTTTTGAGGAGGCTGGCGCTTCTATGGGAGTGACCAGGAGGAATGAGCAGACCTGGGTTGATTGTCTCGCAGGAAGGTGCTGGTTGCAGTTCTGTGACTCATCCACGCCGCTGCAGGCCGGGCAGCGCGTGCGGGTGGCCGGCGCTGCGCCTTCGACGCCCGAGGGCATTCCGCAAGAAGCGCGCGATCACTGGGGTCAAATATGTGGTTGCTCTCCGTAGTGGTGGCGCGCCCCTCGCCGCAGTTTCCAGGTTGCCTTCCCCGAATTGGCCTGCTATACTCAGCCACGTGAACACTCCGCTCATCGTTTATCGGCGGTTGTATTCTTATTCCCGATAAAGTCTCTTGTGGAGGCGTTGGCATGATCACTTCTGCTGTGCGGACTCTCGACCGGCCGGGGCCTGACACATCTCGCCAGACTGCTCATTCGGATGGCGGTGTCCCGTTCAACCCCGGCGACCGCCTGTCTCGCGCCGAATTCGAGCGGCGCTACCAGGCTCATCCTGAAATAAAGAAGGCCGAACTCGTCGAAGGAGTCGTGTATATGCCATCGCCGGTGCGCGTTAGACATCATGGCCGTCCCCATAGTGACATTATTGGCTGGCTCAGTGTGTATCGGGCTGCTACACCTGGCGTCATGGTTTGCGACAACGTCACGGTGCGGTTGGATCTCGAGAATGAGGTACAGCCCGACGCTCTGCTGCGCCTCGAACCCGCGCAAGGCGGGCGGTCGCGTATCACCGAGGATGACTATCTCGAGGGCCCGCCCGAACTCGTCGCGGAAGTTGCTGCGAGCACTGTGGCCTACGACCTGCACGCCAAACTGCGGGTCTATCAGCGTAGCGGGGTTCAAGAGTATCTGGCCGTCCAGATGTACGAGCAGCGGGTGAGTTGGTTTGTCCTGCGGGAGGGAGTCTACGAGTCACTGGAGCCGGAGGCCGCCGGCGTATTGCGTAGCGAAGCCTTTCCGGGCCTCTGGCTGGAGCCGGCCGCCCTGCTGTCGGGCGATCTGGCGGCGGTGTGGGCCGTGCTGCAAGAGGGGCTGGCCACGGCAGCACACGAGGCCTTTGTTTCGAGTTTGAAGCGGACAGAATCTTCACCACCGACTGCCGGTTCGTCTACTGAGTCTTGATGGCGGAGGCGTGTGGTACAATCCGGCCGGGATGCCCGCTGGTGCAAATGGCGCGGCTATTTAAGGGGAGCCGGGTGCCCCCCTACCTGCGCGCCGAATGGATGGCGGCATACGAACGCGCGGCGCGGCGGCCCCATGCATCGGTTGTGGAGCATAACGGAACGGGAGGCGAATGATGGACAAAGTGTTACGGCTAACGGCTGTGATTGAGCGTGAAGGAGATGGCTACGTAAGCACCATCGGTTTCTTCACCTCTCCTCCTTCCACCTCCCCCTCAACCGCAGTTTGGGGATGCGGGCCATCCGCCCGCCGTGCAGCGCCTGGATAGGCCGGGACGCGGTATTCCACCCGCAGCTTGTTGATCTCGGCCTCCAGTTGGGCCTCGATGCCCGAGGCCGGTTCGGGCTGCAACAGGGTGTGTGCCATGGGGCAGGCCCAGCCCTTCTCGCAGAAACAGGAGACCGCGATCCCCTCACCGGTCAGTTGCCAGACGCGTTGTGCAATTTCCTTGCCGGCCTTGTTGACGACGAAACCGATGACGACCGGTTCGCCCGGCTCGACCTGTACGTGCAGCCGGTAGCCGGGGTCCTCGACCGGGCGCTTTGCCGGCCGGGCAGGCGGCTTTTTGGGCTTGCGGGGCGCCTTCGCCGGCGCGGGGGCCGGGGGGGGCGCGGGCGCCGGCGCCGGAGCTGGCTCCGGGGGCGGCGGGGCGGGCGCCGGGGCGGGGGCGGGGGCATGGCACAGGGTGGCGTGCTCGCGACAGGTGCCTTTGCCGCACTCGCGGCAGCGGGTGAGGCTCTTCTGGCACACCGGGCGACCGCAGACGGCGCAGGTGGTTAGCTCGGCGGCGCACGAGCGGCAGTACACTCGCTTGCAATCCACGCACTGAGGGGCGAGGCAGTCGTCGCAGGCGAGGTGGTTGTTGGCGCATAGGTAGAGCCTGGCGCGCGGGCGGGTGCACACATCGCAGAGCAGCGGCTCGATCCGGTGGCGCAGCGGGTCCCAGAGCAGGTCGCGGGTCACCTGGGCCTGGCGGTTTTCGATCTGCATGCTGAGCGCGTTCTTGGGCTGGCTGATGACTGCAATGTTCACCAGCTCCAGTTCGATGCGCAGGTGATATCTGGCCTCGGCGTCGGCCAGCTTGGCGGCGTGGTCGGCGCGGGTGGCGGCCAGCTTGTCCTGCAGATTGGCGCGGCGAGTCTGGTCTTCTGTCCGTTTGAAGCGCCGCTCCAGATCGCGTTCCAGGCCGGCGTAGTAGGCGTCGAGGCGGGCGCGGTCGAGTTCGAGCAGGCGGGCGGCGCGCGCCCGCAGCGGGGAGAGGGTCGGGGCCAGGGCGCCGGCCGCGGCGCGCGTGGCCCGGTCCGGCAGGGGCCGCTGGGCCGGGAGGGGGAGGGGTGGGGCGCCGGCGGCCCACGGGGCAGGGAGGTCCGGGAGGGGGGCGAAGGTCGGGGAATCAGACAGCAGGTAGGCGGCGGAGGCCTGCAGGTGGTCCACCGCGGCGCCGGTGTGGGTGTCCAGCACTATCGAAGTCAGCAGCTCGCGCTTTTCGTCGGTGATCAGCGCGGTCTTGAAGTTGTAGCGCACGTAGTGGCACAGCACCCGCCTTTCAACGGCCAGCGGGGCTTCGGCCAGCGTGGCATTGGGGAAGGAGAGGCCGGCGCGGGCCAGGGCGGCGAGGCCGGTCTTGTCCAGCCGCACACCGTTGATGTAGAAGTGGGCGCAGGCCGGGGTTGCGCTGGCCGCTTCGGCCATGCTTTCCACCAGCGGATGGCCGTAGCCCAACCGGGTGAGGTCGTCGCCGGGGGCCTCGTCATCGAAGGCCAGGCGCAGGAACGGGTCCACGCCCAACTGCGCGGCCACGCGGTCCGGCAGCAGCACCTCGTACACGCCGTAGGCCGGCGGCTCGACCACGCCGCCCGAGGCGCGGCAGAAATCCAGGACGAAATCGGCAATCTCCAATCTCCAGTCTCCAGTCTCCAGTCTCCAATCTCCCGCGAAGCGTCCAGTCCTCAGTCTGCCGTGAAGTCCTGGCCGAAGAGGGTTTCGTCGTACTCGCGGGTCTGCTGGTAGCGGGCGCGGGCCGCGGCGAGGGAATCGCCCAGTTGCTCCATGGCGCTGCGCGCGCCGGCTTCGTCGTGGGCGCCGGCCCAGGCCTGGAACAGCAGATCTTCGAAATCGCGCTCCTCGGCCAGTTCACCGAGGATCATGTCCATTTCGCCGATCACCAGCTCGAACATGTTGACCTTGCGTTCGAGAATGTCCAGCAGGTAATCCTCCACCGTGCCGGCCGCCGACAGGTTGTAGATGGACACCGGGCGGGTCTGGCCGATGCGGTGGATGCGTCCAATGCGCTGCTCGATGCGCAGCGGGTTCCACGGCAGGTCAAAGTTGACCATCACCCGGCAGAACTGCAGGTTGCGGCCCTCGCCGGCGGCCTCGGTCGAGAGCAGGATGCGGGCCTCGCTCTCAAAGCGCCGGATGGCGGCGTCTTTCTGCGCTGCGGTCAGGCTGCCGTGGTAAGCGACGAAATCCAGCCCCAGGGTCGCGAAGCGCTCTGCCAGCCGGTCCTGGGTGGCGCGAAAGTGGGTGAACAGCAGGATTTTCTCATCGCCCAGGCTGAGTAACAGCTTCTCCAGCGCCTCTCCCTTGGCCCACCTTTCGATCCTGGCCGCCCGCTCGGCCAGCGCCAGCAGGGTCTCCCGCTGCGGCGCGAGCGCAGCGTGCCCGGCCAGCCGTGCGAGCGTGGGGCGGGCTGCCTCCGGGCTGGAGCCGGCCTCGCGTTGCAGGGTCTGTAAAGCGAAGCGGGTGGTGGTGGTTAGTCGGTTAGTCTGGTGGTCGGATGGTCTGGTGGTCGGATGGTCGCGCGGAGCGGGTCGCGCGGAGCGGTCGGGGGAGTTATCTCCGGTTTCGCCGCTCATCAAGTCGCGGATAAGCGCGCTGACGCCGTCGTACAGCGCGCGCTCGTCGGGCAAAAGTTGCAGCCGGACGATGTGGGCGCGGCGCGGCGGAAGCTGCAAGCTGGCGTCGGCCTGGCCTCGGGAGTGGCGAACCATCACATCGGCCAGCAATTCGCGCAGCAGGCCGCGATTCTTGGGCAGGCGCGGGTCGCCCTGGACCACAAACTGGCTGCGAAACTCGCGCGGGGTCTTAAGCTGGCCCGGTTTGAGCAGGGTGATCAGGTTGTACAGCTCATCCAGGCTGTTCTGCACCGGGGTGGCGGTGAGCAGCAGCAGGTACTTGCGCTGCAGGTCGTTGACGAACTTCCACGTCACGCTGGCGCGGTTTTTCAGGTGATGGGCCTCGTCCACGATGACCATATCGTAAGGAATTTCCTGGATCACGGCGCGGTGTTCGGCCCGGCGCGCGGTGGCCAGCGAGGCGATCAGCCGGGGGTAGTGCCCCCAGGCCTGCGCGCCGCGCTCCCGGAATTCGGGATCGGCGGAACTGACGAAATCGGGCAGGTTGAATTTGGAGTCCAGCTCCTCGCGCCACTGCTCCACCAGCGCCGGCGGGGTGAGGATCAGCACGCGCTGTACCATCCGCCGGGCAAGATATTCCTTGAGCGCCAGCCCGGCTTCGATGGTCTTGCCCAGGCCCACCTCGTCACACAGCAGCCCGCGCCCCCGGAAGCGGCGCAACGCAGTGCGCGCGGCGCGGACCTGATAGTCGAAGGGCTGGAAGCGCAGGCTGTCGAGGCATACCAGCTCGTCGAAGCCGGCCACCAGCGCCAGGTGCTCGGCCGCCAGTTGCAGGTCGTAACGCGCCGGGCCGAGGAAGCGCCCGGAGGCGGCTGCCTCCAGCGCCAGCGCGGCCCGGTCTCCCCGGCGCAGCGTGGGCAGGTTTTCGAGGGACGTGGGCGCCTCAGCCATCGGTCATCTCCAGCAACACTTTGCGCGCCCCGGGCCGGGCGGCGTGCTCCATCGCGCGCAGCCCTTCCGCCAGTGGATAACGCGCCTCAATCAGCGGGGTGGGGTCAATCATCCCGCGCGCCAGCAAGTCCAGGGCCGGGCGGAAGGGGCCGCAGCGCGAGCCGAGCAGCGCGATCTCGTTCACCACGATGCCCGAGAGGTCCACCGTCGTCTGGCCGTGATAGGTGCTCTTGAGCACCAGCGTCCCGCGCGGGCGCACGATCTGCCGGGCAAGGGCGAAGCCCTGCGAGTTCCCGCTGGCCTCCACCACAACGTCGGCGCGCAGCCCGGCGGCCCCCTCGGCCAGTTCGGTGCGTATGCCCCGCGCCGCCAGCCACGCCAGCGATTCCGGCCGGCGGCCGATCACTATCAGGTCGCAGCCGGTCGGCGCCAGCGTGAGCGCGACCAGCGTCCCCAACTTGCCCGGCCCGACCACGGCCACCCGGTCCGCCGGGCGGATCTGAATCTGCTGTTGGATCTCCAGCGCGGCCGCCAGCGGCTCGGTGAAGACGGCGTCGTCGTCGCAGACCCCGTCCGGGACCGCGTGCAGGTTCTCCAACGGGAGAGTGAGATACCCGGCAAAGGCCCCGTCGCGGCTGGCGATGCCCAGCACGGTGCGGTTGGCGCAGTGCGTCGTTCGCCCGGCGCGGCACTCCTCGCACGCGCCGCAGGCCGCGTTGATCTCGCCGCACACCCGCCGCCCGCGCCACGTCGCCGGCCCCTCTTCCACCACGCCCACGAACTCGTGCCCCGGCGTGCCGCGAAAGTCGTGATAGCCCCGCACCAGTTCCAGATCGGTGTTGCAGATGCCGGCCTTCCGCACGCGAATCAAGGCCTCGCCCGGCGGTGGGGTAGGGCGGGGGTGGTTCGGGGCCAGTCGCAGGCCGTCATCAATGCGCAGCGCCAGCATTTCCCGCCTCATGTTCCTGCCCGCGCCGGATTCGCTTCTGCACGTGCTCAGGCCAGCCGCCCGGAACTTCGTGCTGTTCGCACACCAGCACCTTCATCCCGGCCTGCGCCAGCGGCACCGCAGCCGCCAGCCCTCCCGCGCCGGAGCCAATCACCACCACGTCGTAATCAATCTCGCTCATGCCTCCCCTTCCAATCCCCAATCTCCAATCTCCAATCTCCAATCTCAAATCTCAAATCTCCACTCTCCACGCCCTCATCTGCGCCCGAACTGCCGCGCCAGCGTGTCCACGCTCAGGTGAATCATGGTGGGCCGCCCGTGCGGGCAGGTGCGCGGGGCAGCGCAGTCCTCCAGTTGCCGCACCAGCGCCCGCTGCTCCTCCATGCTCAACACCTGCCCGGCCTTGACCGCCGCCCGCTTGCACACCCGCGCAATCAGCCGCGCCTCGGCCTGGGCCTGCAGCGGGCGCTCGTCCTCCTCAAAATCCTCCACCACGGCGCGCAGCGCCCGGGCCGGGTCCAGCGCCGCCAGCAGCGCCGGGACCGCCCGCACGCGGAACGACCCGCCGCCGAACGGCTCCACCTCAAAGCCCAGTCCGGCCAGCCTCTCCAGCTCCCCGCCCAGCAGCCCGGCCTGCTCCGGCGTGAGCTGCACCATCGCCGGCTCCAGCAACGCCTGCCCCCGATTGCTACTATCGGGGGCAGGCCCCGCCACCCCGGCGGCGCTGCCGTAGGTAGCCATAAACTGCTCGTACAGCACCCGCTCGTGGGCCGCGTGCTGGTCAATCAAATACAGCCCGTCCGGCCCCTCGGCCACCACATAAGCCGCGCCAACCTGCCCGATCACCCTCAGCAGGGGAATATCAGCCGGGTCGGGCAGCGGGAGCGTTTCCCCGGCCCGGGGCATTTGGGGCGCAAGGGGGTGCGCCCCCTGCGGCGCCGGGGGTTCCCCCGGGGGGAGCGGGTCCCTGCTCCGGGCGGCCACCTGCGGCCAGTCCGGAGCGATCAGCCGCTCCCGCCGCGCCGCCCAGCCCGGCCCCCCCCACGCGCCCTCCCCGGCGTACGGGCGACCCGGCGGGTCGCCCCCACCCGGCCGCGCCTCCGCCACCGGGGCCCCTACGGCCAGCAGCGTCCCCCGCACTGCCCGCTGCACCGCGCTGAAGGCCGCGTTCGGGTCGCGGAAGCGCACCTCGGCCTTGGCCGGGTGCACGTTCACGTCCACCTCCTCCGGCGGCGCCTCCACCAGGATCACGGCCAGCGGATACTGGCCGGTCATCAGCAGGGTGTGATAGGCCTGCAGAATGGCCGCGCTCAACCGCTGATCCTGCACCCAGCGCCCGTTCACGAAGAGCGTGATTTCCCGCCGGTTGCTGCGTGAGAGGGCCGGGGGGCTGATGAAGCCGGAGACGCATATCTCGGACCTGTCTCCAGACCTGTCAGGTCTTGAAAGACCTGACAGGTCTGGAGACACCTCCAGCATCTGCCGCGCCGCCTCCACCCCGAACACCCCCACCAGCGCCTCGCGCCGGTCGCCGGAGCCAGAAGAGCGAAAGGTCTCGCGACCGTCGTGCGTCAGCCGGAAGCGCACCGCGGGGTAAGCCAGCGCGTAGCGCGTGACCAGCGCGTCAATCTGGCGGCGCTCGGTGGTGTCGCTTTTGAGGAACTTGAGCCGGGCGGGGAGGTTGTAGAACAGGTCCTCGACGGTGACGACCGTGCCCTTCGGCGCTCCCGCCGGCGCGGGCGGCCCGGCCATCGTCCCCTCCCGCCCGGTGACCCGCAGCCGGGCGCCGGCCGCCTCCCCCCCCGCCCGCGAGAGCAGCGTCAGGCGCGAGACCGAGGCTATCGAGGCCAGCGACACGCACAGGAAGCCCAGCGTGCCCACGTGAAACAGGTCCTGCGCGCTGGCGAGTGTGGAGGTGGCGTGGCGCGCCACGGCCAGCGCCAGCTCCGCCGCCGGGATGCCGGCGCCGTCGTCGGCCACGCGGACCAGCCGTTTGCCGGCCCCCTCGATCTCGATGTTGACCGTGCGCGCCCCGGCGTCGAGGGCGTTTTCCACCAGCTCCTTGACCACCGAGGCCGGGCGCTCCACCACTTCACCGGCGGCAATTTGCGAGGCGACCTCGTCGGAGAGGATGCGGATGGGCATGGGGGTATTATACGTGAAGCGGGGGTGGGGGGTGGAGATTGGAGATTGGGGATTGGAGATTGGAGAATGCGGGGCGTGGAGCGTGACCCACCGCTCACGTTCCACGTTCCACGTTTTCAGGTTCCACGTTTTCACGCTTCACGTTTTCACG
>CAYZNA010000071.1:1146-12351 GCA_964478665.1 uncultured Anaerolineales bacterium | reverse complement strand
CGGCAAAATTCTTGTTATCCATCGCAATGGCTCCTTGCGCGCATGGTATCACAGGTCGGATAGGATAGCAAACGGAATGTGTCGCGACCGCACGCTGGCCGAGTTCGGCGCAACGGCGCGGGACGAAGTGGAACTTGAGAAGTTGACCGCGCGGTTGGTGGCGGTGGTGGAGGAAACGATGCAGCCGGAGCGGGTGAGCCTGCTCTTGAAAACCGAAAACTGAGGAATCGTAACACTCTCCGTAACGGTTTAGAGACGCACCCTGCCTACAATGGAGATACTATGAACACAACATCCTCGACATTCTGGCGGAAACTGCTCCGGCACAAGGAAGGTGAGGTGCGGGTTGACCGGGCGCTTAACCAGCAGCGGGTCGAAGCGCGGGAGCGCGAGCGTCTGGAGCAGGAACTGCGCGTCGCCCGCGTTATCCAGGAAACGCTGCTCCCGCAGGAGATCCCTTCCATCGCAGGTTGGAGACTGGCCGCTCACTGGCAGCCTGCCCGCGAGGTCAGCGGCGACTGCTACGATTTTCTCCCGCTCGCCGATGGGCGTCTGGGGGTGCTGGTGGCGGATGTCACCGACAAGGGCGTGCCGGCAGCGATGGCGATGGCCACCACTCGCAGCCTGCTCCGCATGGCCGCCGAACGCCGGGTGTACCCTGGCACGGTGCTCGAGCGAACCAACGATCTGCTGCACCCCGATATCCCGGCCAGGATGTTCGTCACCTGCCTGTATCTTGTACTTGATCCGGCCTCCGGGCGCATTCAGTACGCCAATGCCGGGCACAACGTGCCATACCTGCGCGCCCCGGAAGGCGTGGTTGAGCTGCGCGCTACCGGTATGCCGCTTGGCCTCATGCCCGGGATGGGCTACGAAGTGAAAGAAACTGTGTTGAAACCGGGTGAATCCATTCTGCTGCTGAGCGACGGCCTGGTGGAGGCCCACAACTCCCGGCGTGAGATGTTCGGTTTACCGCGCCTGAAGGAACTGATAAGCGCCCACCCGGGCGGCGCCGACCTGATCCCGTACCTTATGGATAATATGGTTGACGAAATGAACACTCTCCAGAACGCCGGCAGCCGCACCATCGAGCTGATCCTCAATCTGGATCAGTCGTCAACTCCTGTCTGAGGAGGTCCCTATGTCCAGTGCCACATTTACCGCATCCGTCCGCCAGCAAGACGGCAAGACCATCCTCGACCTGCAGGGCGAGATCAACGGGCTTGCCGAGCAGGCCCTGAGTAGCGCCTACACCCGGGCCGAAGCAGAAAACCCGGCCACCATCGCCTTGAACTTCGGCGGCGTGAACTATATCAACAGCACCGGCATCGCCCTGATCGTGGGGCTGCTGGCCCAGGCCCGAAAAACCCACCGCAACCTGGTAGTGTACGGCCTGAGTGAGCACTACATGGAAATCTTCAGGATCACACGACTGGCTGACTTCATGACCATCCACGAAAGCGAAGCCAGCGCGCTGACCAACTGACAGAATCTGCCACCGGAGGAAACAACCATGCCAACAGCCAATCTATCCACCACAGTTCGCAAGCTCAACCGCACCAGCGTCGTGGACATCCAGGGCGATCTGACCGGCCTTGCCGAAAGCGCCCTGATGGACGCCTACGCGGAAGCAAGCAACGGCGACGCGAAGGCGATTGTCCTGAACTTCACCCGGCTCGACTACCTCAACAGTTCCGGCATCGGGCTGCTGGTCACCCTGCTGATCCGCGCCCAGCGACAAAAGCAGAAGCTGCTGGCCTGCCGCCAACCCGACGCTGCTGCTGGTCATTGCGGTCATCGAGGGGGCCTGCGGCGCACTGCACGGCGTGGCCGAACCGGCCTTCATGGCCGAGAACTCGGAGAAGCACGAGCGGGTGCACCTGTTCAGCGTCTCGGCCGGCACGCGCACCGCGGCCGCCATCGTCGGTTCAGCGCTGGCCGAGCTGATCCCGCTGCTGTTTGCCGGAACCGGCGAGAGCGCGCGCATCGGCCTCTACCGGATGGTGGCCTACTCTGGCATCGGCGGCTGGTTTGCCTCGCTCATCCCGGCCCTGATGCTGCGCCGGACGGGCGCCTCACAGGCCGACGAGCCGCCCCGGGTGGCGAGCGGCCGGCGCCCCGGGGCGCTGGCCCCCGATACCTTCGGCAATCGGGGGCTGGCCCGGCTGTGGAGCAGCGCAAAGCACCCGGACCGCATTCTGGCGCTTCTTTGCCGGGCGTGAGCAGGAGCTGGTTCTGCTCCCGCCGGCGAAACTGGCAACGGGAGACTGAGTCCTGAGCGCGGTGACCCTGCCCCGGCAGGCGGGCAGTCTGCCGGGGCAGCGTTCCGGGGGAGAGACCCTTGCAGCGCGGGCGGTTCAACTACCGGGGCGCTCGATGGCCTGCCTGAGCTCCGCCGTGGTAACCGGGTGATTGCCCAGCCGGCGGATGGCGACCCCGGCGGCGTGATTGGCGAGGGCGGCGGCCACGTTCGCTTCCAGCCCGGCGGCCAGGGCCAGGGTGGCCACGGCGATCACCGTATCCCCGGCGCCAGTGGTGTCGAACACATCACTCACGTTGCTGGCCGGGATGTGCTGCACCCCGGTGGAACGGGAGGCCAGGGTGAGGCCGCGTTCCCCGCGTGTGACCAGCATGGCAGCCAGGGCCAGCCGGTCCATCAACTCCTGCGAGGCGATCTGATAGGCGCGGTTGTCCGTCAGGCGGCGGCCCAGGTAAGCCTCGGCTTCGGCGTGGTTGCACTTCACCAGGGCAAACTCGCGGTACAGATCCAGGCTGCCCTGTGAATCGGCAGTCAGCACCAGTTGGTGCTCCCCGGCGGCCTCCCGCGCGGCCTCGACCACCGCCCGCGTGCACAGCCCGGAGCGGTAGTCAGAAATCAACACGGCATTGACTCCCGGGACCAGCCGGCGAATAGCCTCCGTCACTTTGCGCTCAATCTTCTGGCTCAGCGGGCGGCGGTCCACCCGGTCCAGCCGGGCCAGTTGCTGGGGGAAACGCAGCCCGCTGCGGGCCACCACGCGCATCTTGGTGCTGGTGGGTCGCCCGGGGTCCTGCACCAGGCCGGCCGGGTCAATCCCCAACCCCTCCAGTTCCAGCCGCCGGGCCACGCCGTCGGCGGCATCGCCCCCCACCCCCACTTGCACAGGATGACTGCCCAGGCTGGCGATGTTGGCAGCCGGATTGGCGCCCCCACCGGGTAACAGGCGCTGCTCCTCATATTCCAGCACCGGCACCGGGGCCTCGCGCGAGAGCCGCTCGGCGCGGCCGATCAGGTATTCGTCGAGAAAGACATCGCCGATCACCAGCACGCTCAGGCCGGCCAGGCGCGGGACGTACGGCAGTAGAGAGGTGGGTGCAGTAGTCATAATCAGCCCGCCAATGATAGCGGGGTTGCGGGCAGGGTGGCAATGGGCTTTAAGCTATACTACAGACGTACCCGCCGTGAGGAGAGTCTTACGTCAGCCAGACGCCGCTGGCAGCCCGCCGGCCGGGGCCGCAGCTCGCACGCCGTTCAGGATGGCGGCCGCCACCACCTCGGCGGCAAAGGCGCCCACCGCGTTGACATCCCCCGGCGCCTCCCCGATCGAAAGCGCGAACAGGGTGTCGCCGTCCAGCATGGTGTGCGCCGGCCGGATAACGCGCGCCAGCCCATCGTGGGCCATTTGCGCCACCTTGTTCACCTCTTCTTTGGTCAGCCGGGCGTTGGTGGCAACCACGCCGATCACGGTGTTGGCCCGGGGCGCAAAGCCCATGCCCGGCTGTCCCGCCAGCGATTTCATCACCGCCAGCGTGCCGGCAAACGTCCCGGGGGCCTCGCCCCTGGCCCCGGCGATGATCCCCCCGGTGGCCGGGTCCAGCACATCGCCAAAGGCGTTCACGGCCACAATGGCGCCCACCACCAGGCCGCCGCCCAGCGCCACGCTGGCCGCGCCGATGCCGGCTTTCATCGCCCGCCCGAGGCCGAGAATCTTGCCCACGCTGCAGCCGGTTCCGGCGCCCACATTGCCCTGCGCCGGCGGGCCGGCGCTGGCGGCCAGACAGGCGGCGTAGCCCATGGCGGCATCGGGCCGCACGTCGGGGCGGCCGATCCCCAGATCGAACAGAATGGCGGCCGGGACAATGGGCACGCGCGCCACGCGCACATCGAAGCCGATCCCGCGCTCTTCCAGATATTTCACCGCGCCGGCAGCGCTGTCCAATCCAAAGGCCGAACCGCCGGAGAGCACGATGGCGTGGGCGCGCTGCACGAGGTGCATCGGGCGCAGTGGATCGGTCTCGCGGGTGCCGGGGGCGCCGCCCCGTTGATCCACGCCGCCTACCGCCCCGGCCTCACACAAAATCACCGTGCAGCCGGTCAGGGCCTCGCTGTCCTGCGCATGGCCGACTTTGATGCCGGGAACATCGGTGATAGAACCCTGTGCTGGCATGGCTGATTCCTCGGATGCAGGGTCGGTGTGGCGTGAGAGGCGCACTCAGAACTGCCGCCGGCCATTGGTTAGAAAACGGTTGATACCTTTTGCCTATGGTTTATTAGGCGCGGTAGGGCTATGGTGGGCCTGGTGCGACGCCTGATGTATTCCGCGGGAAAGTGTTTCTTGATCGCAACTGTGCTGGCGGGAGCTGCCTGCAAAGCTGCCGCCACGCCTGCGCCCGGCCCCGCCCCCCGAAGCCCCGTGCCGAGTGCTGCGCCGGCGCCCTCGGCCACGCCCGCCGCGCTTACGGTGTTTGTGTGGGTGGAGTACGGCATGTTGCGGGTAGGTGAACTCCAGACTATCCACGTGAAAGTTGTAGACGCACAACTTGCGCCGGCGGTCGGGGCGCAGGTGCAGATCGAAATCAGCAGCGCCGACTACGGCGTGCAGTCGCTGGCGTTGCCAGACACCGACGCGCAGGGCGAGTCCCGGTTCGCAGGGACGGTGGGCGAGTTCAAGGCCGGGACGCTGTTTGAGGTCGAGGTGACGGCCACCGCGGGGCAGATATCCGCCACGGGCAGCACCTCTTACACCGTGTGGCCCTGACCCGGCCGGCGGCGTTTCCCCCGCTCCGGGGGCGGGAGGCCGGTCCCCACGGGGGTCACACCTGCCCTCCCGAAGGACATCGGGACGATGTGGCGGGCGGTGCCAGGGGGCTGGCGGCCCGGTCCCGATCCCCAGCAGTTCGGCAAACTGGCGGGCGCTGGCCCCCGATACCTTCGGCAATCGGGGGCTGGCCGGCGAGTGGCCGGCCCAGTGGTTGTTGAAGTAGGCCCACACCTCGATCCCGCGCTCCAGAAAGCCCCGCACGCGCTCGGCCCACGCCGCCTGCTCTTTGTTCCGGTCAATCTGAATCCGGTCAAAGCGCTCGATGTCGGCGCGGCGGCCCAGCCAGCGGATATAGGGTATGTCGAACCGTTCTCGTCTGTTGATTGTGTCGTTTGCAGAACGGGGCGAACGCATCCGGATTATCAGTGCGCGCGAACTGACACGCCTCGAAAGGAAGGCATATGAAGAAGAATCAGAACGAGATGGATGATGAACTTCGCCCAGAATACGACCTGCAAGAGCTGCTCAAAGGCGCCGCACGAGGGAAATATGTGGAGCAGTTCCGCGCTGGCACGAATCTGGTATTGCTTGATCCCGGCGTGGCAGAAGCGTTTCCCAATGAGCAGGCAGTAAATGAGGCGTTGCGCCTGGTGCTTCAACTGACCCGCATCCCCGAGGGCAAGAGGGGAACGGTGAAAGCATGACCGGCTGAGCGCCGCGGCATACCCCTCCCCGGAAGTTCTTGTCCCCTGCGGTCTATTCCCCCGCGTCAAGTAGAAGCACCACCCGCTCGAGCACCGCCTGCGCCACCTGCGCTTTGCTCATCAGCGGGAGTTGCTCCACCGCGCCCCCGGCATCGATCATCACCACCCGGTTGGTGTCCACCGCAAAGCCGGCATCCGCGGCCGAGATGTTGTCGGCGACGATCAGCGCGCCCTGCGTGCGCGCCACTTTCCCGCGCGCGTTGGCGATCAGATCCTCGCTCTCGGCGGCGAAGCCCACTACCACCTGCGGCCGGCCCGTTCGCGCCCGCTCCCCCGCCAGCGCGGCCAGAATATCCGGGTTGAGCGCCAGCTCGATCACCGGCGCGGCGTCGCGCTTCTTGATCTTCTGTTCCGCCGGCCGGGCCGGGCGGAAGTCGGCCACCGCGGCAGCCATCAACAGGGCGTCGGCCTCGGCGCAGGCGGCCAGCACGGCTGCCTGCATCTGTCCGGCGGTCTCCACATCCACCCGCCCCGCCCCATACGGCCAGGGCTGCGCGGTAGGGGTGCTGATCAGCGTAACCTGCGCGCCCCGGTCTAATGCGGCCTGCGCCAGGGCATAGCCCTGCTTGCCGGACGAGCGATTGGTGATCACCCGCACCGGGTCAACCGGCTCCAGCGTGCCCCCGGCGGTGACCACCACCCTGCGCCCGGACAGGGGTCCCTCGCGGGCCAGACACAGCCGGATTTCCCCCAGCAGTTCCCCCGGCTCGACCATTCTCCCCGGCCCCACCAGCCCGGAGGCCATGCGGCCTTGCCCCGGCCCGACCACTTTCACGCCGCGCCCGGCCAGCACCTCCAGATTGGCGCGGGTGGCCGGGTGGGCGAACATGCCCCCATCCATGGCCGGGGCCAGCAGCAGCGGGCAACGCGCCGCCAGCGCGGTCACAGAGAGCAGATCATCCGCCAGCCCGTGGGCCAGCTTTGCGATGGTGTTGGCGGTGGCCGGGGCGATCAGCAGCGCGTCCGCCGCCTGCGCCAGCCCGATGTGTATGACGTGCGCCTCGGCGCCCCACAGATCGGTGTACGCCCGCCGCCCGGTGAGCGACTGGAAGGTGAGCGGCGTAACGAACTTCGCGGCTGCCCCGGTGAGAATCACGTCCACCTCAGCTCCGGCCTGGGTGAGCTTGCTGGCCAGGTCGGCGGCCTTGTAGGCGGCAATGCTGCCGGTCACGCCGAGCAGGAGGCGTCTTCCCTGGAACAGAGGGATGGGATCCACGCTACTCATCCGTTCCACACGATTCTGCTCTCGTGGGCAGGGCTATTCACCCTGCCACGTCAGGCGGCGGATCAGGTCAAGCAGATCATCCAGCCGGCCCTCCAGCAGGGCGACCTGGCGGCGGGCCTCTTCGAGAGCGAGTTCCAATTCAGCTATGTGGGCAGCGTCCTGAGTCGAGCGCTGCCGGGCCAGCCGAAGGTCCACAAGCTGGGGGCGGTTCAACCGCAGACGGCCGATGTGGAAGCCACCAACGGTGCTCAGGGATTGCAGGCGGCCATTCGGGAGTTCAACCAGATGCTCTTCCATCGGATCGCGTCGCGGGTGAAGAATCCGTCGGGAAGAGTCGTCCGCCTTCCAGTAATCGCTCTTCAGCCGGTTGCAGGTCGGACAGGCATACACCAGATTGCTCTGGCTGTCCGTTCCACCGTGGGCCGCAGGCTGGTAGTGGTCAGCCTCCAGTTCGCTGCCGATTTCGTTCTCGTGGGCGGTGCAGTAGCCACACCTATAGTGATACGCCCGGCGAAGGGCCTCGCGCTGGGCCTGAGTTACCATCTTCTCTCAGGGAGTCGGAACTTCGATATTCAGTCGGCGGTAGTCTGCAAGCAGCGTCCTGTGCTCGGTAAGCAGCTCTCTGAGATGGCCCTGTGCCCGAATAATAAGCTGCCGCTGGCGGGCGATCACCTCGCTCAGGTCGCCGCGTGTTCTTTCGAGGCGTTCTATCGCGGCTGCAGCAGCCGCGTGTTCGCGCTCCATCTGTTCCAGGGTGGGTCGAAGCTGCTGCCACTCTAAACCGTCCACAACGGTGAGGAGATGATCCAGCTCGGTCCGCTCAGGCGCACTCAGCGTCCCGGTCTCTTCACGGGAGCGCAGCTCATCCAGCCTCTGCTGCTCGCTTTCATTCCACTGCTGGCTATCCATTGTTGATCTGTTCCCTCCCCTGATCGTGCAGGGACAAGTATATCCTGGCGTCCCCGGCGTGGCAACCGCGATCCCGGGAGACACATTTCACGGTTGTGGTCAATGGTTCAAATCCCACACAATCCTCAACCCATCCAGCGTCAGCCACGGGGCCACGATCTGGATCGCGTCGGTCTCACGCACGATCACCTCTGCCAGGCCGCCGGTGCCGATCACCTTCATCTCCGGCCCCAGCTCCTCGCGGAAGCGCGCTACCATGCCCTCCACCAGCCCCACGTAGCCAAACAGCAGCCCGGACTGTAACGAGTGTACGGTGTTCCTGCCAATTGCCGAAGGCGGGCGCACGAGGTCCACGCGGGTGAGTCTGGCGGTGCGCTGGAACAGGGCCTCGGCGGCAATGCCGATGCCCGGGGCAATGGCCCCACCGAGGTAATCGCCTTCCTTCGAGATGGCGTCGAAGGTGGTGCCGGTGCCAAAGTCCACGATGCAGGCCGGGCCGCCGTACAGGTGTTGCACCGCGGCAGCATCCACGATGCGGTCGGCGCCCACCGCTCGGGGATCGTCGTAGCGCACCCGCACCCCGGTCCGCACGCCGGCATCCACCACCAGCGGCTGGCAACCCAGGTAGTTGGCACAGGCCTGCACGATGGCGCCGGTAAGCGGCGGCACAACCGAAGCCAGTACCACTGCGCTGACCTCGGAAGGTAGCCGGCCGGCGTGCTGCAACAGGCCGATCAGTTGAAGCCCGTACTCATCCGGCATGCGTTCGTGGGCGGTGGCCAACCGCCAGCGCGAGCCGAGCGTCTGGCCGTTGTACAGGCCCAGGGTAATGTTGGTGTTGCCGACGTCTATTGCGAGTAGCATGGGTACACCTCGGTGATGGACACTTACTACCTTGACAATGTTAGATTTCTGCTCGTAGTGGAGCTGCTCGTAGTGGAGCACGCAGCGCAGCGAAGTGCTCCTGTGCGGGGCGCGCGCCACTCCGCTAACACTGCGTGGCGCACTACGAACGTATCGCCGTCGAATGTAACATTGTCGAGCTACTTACCGGTGGTAAGTGGTGAGTGGTGAGTGGGCGTTGCCTTCTTCCAGAAGCATGTTATCAATCAGCCGCGTGCTGCCAATGCGCACCGCCAGGGAGAGCAGCACGCCGCCCTCCACCCGCACCAGTTCCTCAAGGGTCTCCGGGGCGGCAGCGGAAACGTAGTCGGGCCGGACCAGCGGCTCGGCGGCGATGGCAGAAGACATGATGCGGCGCAGTTCGTCGCCGTCGCGCTCCCCGGCCTCGCAGGCCGTGCGGGCAGCAGCGAGGGCGCGGTAGAGCACCGTGGCCGCCGCGCGCTCCTGCGGGTTCAGGTAACGGTTGCGCGAACTGAGCGCCAGCCCGTCCGGCTCGCGCACGGTGGGGCAAACCACCACTTCCAGCGGGAAGCCCAGGTCCCGCACCATCTGCCGCACGACCACCGCTTGCTGGGCGTCTTTCTGGCCAAAGTAGGCCCGGTCGGGGGTGAAGGCGTTGAACAGCTTTGCGACCACGGTGGCCACGCCGCGGAAATGGCCGGGGCGGTGCGCCCCTTCCAGCCCGCGGGTCACCCCCTCCACCGTGACCCATGTCTGAAAGCCGGGCGGATACATCACCTCCGGGGTGGGGGTCCAGACCAGGTCCACGCCCTCGGCCTCCAGCATGGCCAGGTCGGCCTGCAAGGGGCGGGGGTACTTGCTCAGGTCTTCACCGGGGCCGAATTGGGTGGGGTTGACGAAGATGCTCACGCCCACGCTGGCGCACTCGGCGCGGGCGCGGCGCACCAGCGAGCGGTGGCCGGCATGCAGCGCGCCCATGGTGGGCACCAGCCCCAGCGGGCCGGGCAGGGCGGCGCGGGCAGCGCGCAGGTCGGGGAGGGTAGCAGCAACGACCATTTTTCACCGCAAAAGGCACAAAGGGCGCGAAGGGAAGAAGAACATCACTGAGGTTGGTTTCTTTGTGTCTCTTCGCGCCCTTCGTGGTGAGAAAGAGAGCGGACCAGCTTCCACAGCACGGTGTTGACCGGGGCGGGCAGGCCAAGGGCGGCGGCCTCGCGCGCGATTGCCCCGTTGATGGCGTCAATCTCGGTGGGCCGGCCGCGCTCCACGTCTTGCAGCATGGAGGAGCGGTTGGCGGCCGTATCGCGCGCCACCTCCCGCACCCGCAGGGCCGGGTCCGGGAAGGGCAGCGGGATGCCCTTGCGGGCGGCCACGGCAGCGGTCTCGCGGGCGGCGGCTTCCATCAGTTCGACCCGTTCCGGCGACCCCAGCAGCGCCCCGTTAGGCACGCGCAGCAGGGCGGTGAGCGGGTTGATGCCGGCGTTGATCGCCAGCTTGCCCCAGACCAGACTCTCGACCTGGCCCGCCAGCCGCACCTCGAACCCGGCCGCCCGCAGCAGTTCCACCGCCGCCCCCACCCGCGGATGCTCTCCCACAGTGGTCAGCCCGGCGCCGCCCATCCGCACCTGCCCCGGCCCGAGCAATGTCGCCCCCTGGGCGGTGATCCCCAGGGCGGCCCGCTCCGGCCCGAGGGCCTCTTGCAGGCGCTCCAGATTGCCCAGGCCGTTCTGCAGGGTGAGGGCTACGCCGCCGGAACTCAAGCAGGCGGCCAGTTGCCGCGCAGCGCGCTCGGTTTGCCAGGCTTTGACCAGCACCAGCGCCAACTCGGTCCCGGCGCACTCGGCCGGGTCGTGGGTGGCGCGCAAGGCTATGGCAGCCTCGCGCCCGCCTTCCACCAGCCGGACCCCGCCCGCGCGCACGGCAGCCACCCCCTCCGGCCACGTCCCCAGCAGGGTGACGTCGGCCAGGGGGGCCAACTTCGCCCCGACCAGGCAGGCCATGGCGCCGGTTCCAGCGATGGTCAGGCGCATCGGTCAGCTCGTCCGCCACTTACCAATTACAG
Organism: uncultured Anaerolineales bacterium; assembly: GCA_964478665.1. Lineage (GTDB taxonomy): Bacteria > Chloroflexota > Anaerolineae > Anaerolineales > CAYZNA01 > CAYZNA01. The sequence goes on along the minus strand of CAYZNA010000071.1, from coordinate 1,506 downwards.
ATTACTGGTAAGTGGTGAGTGGTAAGTGGTCACCGTTCACCGCCTCCAGCACCGTCTGCCACTCCTCATCCGGCACCTCGATGCTGTGCTCGGCGCCGGGAAAGCGGTGGGATTTCACGTCGGCGATGTACTCGGCGAAGGCGCGGGCCCTGTCGGCGTGAACGTTGGCGTACTTCTTGACGAACTTCGGCGTGAAGCGGTCAAATAGCCCCAGCAGGTCGTGGGTGACCAGCACCTGCCCATCGCAGCCGGCCCCGGCGCCGATGCCAATGGTGGGGATGCTCAGCCGCTCGGAGACCAGCTCGGCCAGGCGGGAGGGGATCGCCTCCAGCACCAGGCTGAAGCAGCCGGCCTCCTCCA
>CAYZNA010000071.1:0-1136 GCA_964478665.1 uncultured Anaerolineales bacterium | reverse complement strand
CCTCCAGCAGTTGGGCATCCTCGATCAACTGCAGGGCAGCCGCGGCGGTCTTACCCTGCGCCCGCCAGCCGCCCAGTTGATGAATGGACTGCGGGGTGAGGCCCAGGTGCCCCATCACCGGGATGCCGGCGGCCACGATGCCGCGCACCATCTCCAGCACGTTGGCGCCGCCCTCCAGCTTGACCGCATCCATGCCGGCCTCTTGCAGGAAGCGCCCGGCGTTGCGCACCGCCTCTCTTACGTCTACCTGGTAGGACATAAAGGGCATATCCCCCACCAGCAGCGGGATTCTGGCGCCGCGCGCTACCGCCTTGCAATGGTGCAGCATATCTTCCATGGTCACGGGCAGCGTGTTTTCGTAACCCAGCACCACCATGCCCAGCGAGTCGCCCACCAGCAAGGAGTCCACGCCGGCCCGTTCGGCGGCCACGGCGGTCGGGTAATCGTACGCGGTGAGCATGGTGATAGTCTCCCGGCGCTGCTTCCTTTGCCGGAAGGTGTACGTGGTGACTTTCTTGCGGTCTTGCGAGGGGGTGGTGGACATGCTGCTTTCTCCTGTATCAGTGAGATGCGAATGCCCCGCTGAGCAAAAGCCCTCCGGGCCGGGGGAGGCGCGGAGGGCAGGACGGAGACCTGACAGGTCTTCAAGACCTGTCAGGTCTGACTGAGATTGTCCAGCCGTACCGGTCGGGGCGCGATCCAGGCGGCAGCGAGATTATACGCCAGGTGCGGCAGGGCCGCAATAGCTGCGGGAAAATCCACTGTTGGCGCCAACCTCCGGGCGGGTGTAGAGTACCGCATTCGCGCCCCGGCCGGCGAGGGCAACGCAACCTTTTCCCGCGCTTAAACGAAAAGTGGGCCGCTGGCCCCCGATTGTTGCTATCGGGGGCTGGCCCACTCTTTCCCGAAAACCCTGGCTCCTCGGACAGGATTCGAACCTGTAACCCTTCGGTTAACAGCCGAATGCTCTGCCAGTTGAGCTACCGAGGAATGTGGCGGGATTATAGCGGGGCAAGTAGAGGGTGTCAAGCATAGCCGGGTGGGGGCGTTTCACGTCGGTGGTCAGTTCGGGCAGGGTAGCGCGGGCATCCCGATGCCCGCGCACTGAACCGGCCAAAAAACAGAAATGCACTCGG